>JBEIQU010000117.1:0-5549 GCA_040376355.1 Prochloraceae cyanobacterium
GATCAGCCGGAGCTGGTGCGGCGCCAGGCGGAACAGCGCCTCTGGATCCCCGACTGGGTGGAGCATCAGGGGCGCCGCTGCCGGGTGCAGGGGCTGGCGGCCGATGGGGGGCTTCGGCTCGACTGCGGCGGCGAGCTGGTGACCCTGCAGCGGCATTTCTAAAGTTGCGCCATGTTTGGGACGCCCCGGTGCCCCGTTGCCGCCGCTGGCACCCCTGGATGGCCCTGCCGGCCCTGTTGGGGGGCGGCATCGCCTGGGCGGGGCTTGACACCGCAGCGCCTCCCGAGTCGGCTCCAGTGCAGCCGCCGCCCCTGCCCGCCCCCCAGCCGCCGCTGCGGCTCGATCCCCAGCGCCTGGGGGAGTTGAAGCCCCCGAAACGCTTTGATCAATCCCTCGATGAGTTGGTGCGACAGGGGGTGGTGACTCCCGATGAGCGCAGCCTGCTGCGCGGCGGGCGGGGCCTGGCGCCACTGGATGTGGGGGCCTTCCAGCGGGCCTGCCGCGGTGGGGCCCTGTCCCCCCGCGAGTGCCGCACGGGCATCGCTGTGCGCTGGGGCCGCCGTCTCCCCGGTGGCGATCCCTGGGGCACCGGCCGGATTGGCGCCGATGGACAGCCCTTGCCCCCGATCACCGTGCCCGTGTCGGCCCTGTTGGCGGGCCCCGGTGGCACCTTCAACCTGGCCAGCGTGTTCCGCGTCACTCCGCGGCCGGCGCCGGTGCTGGGCAATGGCAACCGCAGCCTGCTGCTGCCGGTGATCGGCAGCGCCATCAACACCAGTGGCTTCGGCTGGCGCCTGCATCCGCTGCTGGGCGCCTGGCGCCTGCACGCCGGCGAAGACCTGGCGGCACCGGAGGGCACCCCCGTGGTGGCGGCCCTCTCCGGCCGCGTCGTGAGCAGTGGCCTGGCGGGGGGCTATGGGCTGGCGGTGGAGGTGGAGCACCAGCGCCCCCGGCGCCGCAGCCTCTACGGGCACCTGTCGGAGTTGTTTGTGCGCTCGGGGGATTGGGTGCGCCAGGGGGAGGTGATCGGTCGGGTGGGCAGCACGGGGCTGAGCACAGGGCCCCACCTGCACTTTGAGCTGCGCCAGCCGGCCGCCGGGGGCTGGGTGGCGGTGGACCCTGGCGAGTTCGATGCCGGCTCGGGGCTGCAGGGGGGCGATGCCATTGCCCTGTTGATGGGCCAGCTGCTGGCCAGCCTGGAGCGCCCTGTCGCGCCGCGCGGTTAGAGCTGGGAGCCGGCGCCGCTCTCCACCAGCCGGCCGTCGTGGAAATGCACGATCCGCTCCGCCCGGGCGGCCACGTCGTGTTCGTGGGTCACCAGCAGGATCGTCATCCCCTGCTGCTGATGCAGTTCATCGAACAGGTCGAGCACCTCGGCGGTGGTGCGGGAGTCGAGGGCGCCGGTGGGTTCGTCCGCCAGCAGCAGATGGGGTTGGTTGATGATCGCCCGGGCCACCGCCACCCGCTGTTGTTGGCCGCCGGAGAGCTGGTTGGGTTTGTTGTGCAGGCGCGTCCCCAGCCCCACCCGCTCCAGGGCTGCCATGCCCTGTTGCTGCCGCTGCTCCAACGGCACCCCGGCATAGACCATCGGCAGCATCACGTTGTCCAGGGCGGTGAGTTCCTGGAGCAGGTGAAACTGCTGGAACACGAACCCCAGTTCGCGGTTGCGCAGGTCCGCCAGCTGGTCGTCGTTGAGGCGCTCCACGGCGGTGCCGTTGAGCCGGTAGCTGCCGCTGCTGGGGCGATCCAGGCAGCCCAGGATGTTCATGGCCGTGCTCTTGCCGGAGCCGGAGGTGCCCATCACCGCCAGGTACTCGCCGCGGTTGACGTTCAGGCAGAGGTCGTCCAGGGCGGTGACGGCGGTGTCGCCCTCGCCGTACACCTTGCGCACGTGCTCCAGTTCCGCGACAAGAACCCCGGAGTCGGCCATCAGCCGATGGGCAGCCCGCTGGCCGCCAGGGCCTTCTGCAGCATTGGGGTGCCGGCGACGGCCCCATTGGCCCAGCCGAACAGCGGGTTGGAGAGGATGCCTCCCACGGCGGTGACCACCACGCAGGTGACCAGAGCGGCGCGCAGGGGCTGCAGGCCCGCCACGCTCCAGTTCAGATCGGGGTAAGCCTTGACCACATCCGAGGCCTCTTGCGGCTCCTTCACCACCATCATCTTGATCACCGAGATGTAGTAGTAGATCGACACCACCGAGGTGAGCAGACCCACCACCACCAGCAGGTATTGGTGATCGGCCCAACCGGCGAAAAAGAGATAGATCTTGCCGAAGAAGCCCAGCATGGGCGGGATTCCCCCCAGGGAGAGCAGGCAGAGGCTCAGGCCCAGGGTGATCAGGGGATCCTTCTGATACAGGCCGGCGTAGTCGGAGATGCGATCACTGCCGGTGCGCAGCGAGAAGAGAATGATGCAGGCGAAGGCCCCCAGGTTCATGAACAGGTAGGCCGCCATGTAGAGCACCATGGCCGCGTAGCCGTCTTCGGTGCCGCACACCAGGCCAATCATCACGAAGCCGGCCTGACCGATGGAGCTGTAGGCCAACATCCGCTTCATGGAGGTTTGGGCCAGGGCCACCACGTTGCCCAGCACCATGCTCAGGATGGCCAGCACGGTGAACAGCAGCTTCCACTGGGCCTCGAAGGGTTCAAAGCAGCCCACCAGGATGCGCAGGGCGAGGGCAAAGCCAGCCGCTTTGGACCCCACGGACAGGAAGGCCACCACAGGGGTGGGCGATCCCTCATACACGTCCGGCGTCCACTGGTGAAAGGGCACGGCCGCGATCTTGAAGGCCACCGTGGCCAGCACGAACACCAGCGCTAGGGCTGCCACCGGAGATGCACTGGTCTGCAGGGCCAGGGCCACCGCATCAAGGCTGGTGCTTCCTCCCGTGAGGCCATAGAGCAGGGAGGCGCCGTAGAGGAACACGGCGGCGGCGGCGGACCCCACCAGCAGATACTTCAGAGCTGCCTCGGAACTGCGGGCGTCGCGCTTCATGTAGCCCGACAGCAGGTAGCTGGCCACCGAGAGGGTTTCCAGCGACACGAAGATGCTCACCAGGTCGGTGGAGCCGCAGAGCAGCATCGCCCCCAGGGTGGCGGCCAGCAGGATCGAGGCGTATTCGCCGACAGGGGTGCCGGCCCGCTCCACATAGCGCCAGCTGATCAGCAGCGACAGCAGGGTGGAGGCGGCCACCACAGACCGGAAGGCAATGGCGAGGTTGTCCGCCAGGAAGGAGCCCAGGAATGAGGGCTCCAGAGGCGCCGTATTCCATTGCAGGGCGAGCAGCCCCAGGGCCGATCCAAGGCCCAGATAAGAGAACACCGGCACCCAGCGGGCCGCGGCCCGTTCCCCGGCCAGATCCACCAGCAGGCAGGCCAGCATCGCTAGTAGCACCGCCCCCTCAGGTGCGATGGCCCCGGCATTGAGCTGGAGGGAGGTGATGGCACTCACCGCTGGTGCGGCAGCGTTGCCGAGATCGGCAGCGGCCAGAAGAGAGAGCACAGCTGGACAGTGTCACCCGATGGCTCGGACTGTAGCCGCGTTGCCCCCAGGATTTGGGCGTTGCGGCCGGGGGTTGACCGCCGGTGCGATAAAGAGGGAAGCGGTTTTCCGCCTGCCTGTGGCGCACACCCTCGTCATCGTCGAGAGCCCCACCAAGGCTCGCACCATCCGCGGGTTCCTTCCGAAGGACTTCCGTGTGGAGGCCTCGATGGGGCACGTGCGCGATTTGCCCAACAACGCCAGCGAGATCCCTGCGGCCCACAAGGGAGAGAAGTGGGCCAACCTCGGCGTCAACACCACCAACGACTTCGAGCCCCTCTACGTGGTGCCGAAGGACAAGAAGAAGGTGGTGAAGGAGCTGAAGGATGCCCTCAAGGGGGCCGATCGTCTGCTGCTGGCCACGGACGAAGACCGGGAAGGGGAATCGATCAGTTGGCACCTGCTGCAGCTGCTGCAGCCAAAGGTGCCCGTGAAGCGCATGGTGTTCCACGAGATCACCAAGGAGGCCATCGGCCGGGCCCTGGAGCAGACCCGCGAGCTCGACATGGAGCTGGTGCACGCCCAGGAGACGCGGCGGATCCTGGATCGCCTGGTGGGTTACACCCTGTCGCCGCTGCTGTGGAAGAAGGTGGCCTGGGGCCTCTCCGCCGGCCGGGTGCAGTCGGTGGCGGTGCGGCTGCTGGTGCAGCGGGAGCGGGCCCGTCGGGCCTTCCGGAGCGGCAGTTACTGGGATCTCAAGGCCCTGCTCCACCAGGGCGGCGGCGCCTTCGAGGCCAAGCTCACCCAGCTGAAGGGCGAGCGCATCGCCGGCGGCTCCGATTTCGACGAGAGCACCGGTGCCCTCAAGGCCGGCAGCAAGGTGCGGCTGCTCAGCGAAGCGGAGGCCCGCAGCCTGCGGGAGGCTGTGCTGGCGGCCCCCTGGCGCGTGGCGGCGGTGGAGGAGAAGCCCAGTGTGCGCAAGCCGGTGGCCCCCTTCACCACCAGCACCCTGCAGCAGGAGGCCAACCGCAAGTTGCGCCTCTCGGCCCGCGAAACCATGCGCACGGCCCAGGGGCTGTATGAGCGCGGCTTCATCACCTACATGCGCACCGACTCGGTGCACCTCAGCGACCAGGCCATCAATGCCGCCCGCAGCTGCGTGCAGGCCAAGTACGGCCAGGAGTACCTGAGCCCGGCCCCGCGGCAGTTCTCCACCAAGGCCCGCAATGCCCAGGAGGCCCATGAGGCGATCCGCCCCGCCGGTGAGAGCTTCCGCGACCCCGGAGCCACCGGCCTCGACGGCCGCGACCTGGCCCTCTACGAACTGATCTGGAAGCGCACCGTGGCCTCCCAGATGGCCGACGCCAAGCTCACGATGCTCAGCGTTGATCTCGAGGTGGATGGCGGCACCCTCGGCCCGGCCCAGTTCCGCTCCAGTGGCAAGCGCATCGATTTCCCCGGTTTCTTCCGCGCCTACGTGGAGGGCAGCGACGATCCCGATGCCGCCCTGGAGGGCCAGGAGGTGTTGCTACCGGCCCTGAAGGTGGGTGATCGCCCCAGCTGCAAGGCGGTCGAGGCCCTCGGCCACCAAACCCAGCCCCCTGCCCGCTATAGCGAGGCGGCCCTGGTGAAGATGTTGGAAAAGGAGGGCATCGGCCGCCCCTCCACCTACGCCTCGATCATTGGCACGATCGTGGATCGGGGCTACGCCACCCTCCAGAACAACTCCCTCACGCCCAGCTTCACGGCCTTTGCGGTCACGGCCCTGCTGGAGGAGCACTTCCCGGATCTGGTGGACACCAGTTTCACGGCCCGGATGGAGAACAGCCTCGATGAAATTTCCCACGGCACCGTGCAATGGCTGCCCTATCTCAACAAGTTTTACAAAGGGGATTTGGGCCTGGAAACCCAGGTGCAGCAACGGGAAGGAGACATTGATCCCACCGCTTCCCGCACGATCGCGTTAGAGGGCCTGCCCTGTGTGGTGCGGATCGGCCGCTTCGGCGCCTACCTGGAGACCAAGCGGGTGGCCGACGACGGCAGCGAGGAGCTGCTCAAGGCCA
>JBEIQU010000149.1:0-4672 GCA_040376355.1 Prochloraceae cyanobacterium
CCCGCACATCGCCGCCTGCGGTGACCCGGGCCCCGGGGTTCACATCCCCCAGCACCAGCACCGAGCCCTCCACCTGCAGGTGATCGCCCGCCCGCAGGGTGCCGCGGTGAATGCTCAGTTGGGGGGGGGCTGCCGGGGCGGCTGGTGCACCGGAAGCCTCCGGTGCCGGCGGTGGATGCAGGGCTGTCTCCAGCCCCAGGGCTGCTGCGGGCACCAGGCTCAGCGGCTCACTGGCCTCCAGCCGTCGCAGCGGTAGCCCCGCCTGCTCCAGGGTGGCGGCGATGGTGCGCAGCTCCGGCAGGGTCAGGGGGCGGTCGGCGCAGTCCAGCAGCGCAGGCCCAGGGCTGGGCTCAACCTCCAGCTGCTGTTGCACCTCCTCCAGGGCAGAACCGCGGGCCTCCGCCAGGGGGGCAAGCACGAAGCGATGGAGTGGGGGCTGCATGGCCCGCAACCTACGCAGGGTTGTCGCCGGATTCCAGCTCCAGCTCCCGGCGCAGGGCCGTGGTCACCTCAGGCGGATGGATCAACCAGGCGGTTTCGCTGGGTTGGATCAGGCTGCGCACCAGGGCTGAACGCTGCTCCAACGCCCCCAGCTGGTGGCCGTCCCAGAGTCGCAGGCCCCCCTTGTAGGGGTGATAGCCGCGGTTCTGCTGCTGGTGCAGCCCGCAACAGCGCTCTGGATCGAGCCCCGCTTGTGCGCTCAAACGGCCCGCCCGGGCCAGCAGCGTCAGCCGTTGCTCCGCCGCCAGCGCACTCACATCCGTGGCCCGCAGCAGGCGCCGCTCCAGCAACCTGCGGCTCAGCTCCTGCAGCCCCGCCGGGCCCTCCTCGCACCAGCGCTGCAGGTGGTAACCGGTGCGGATGTCGTCGTTGCCTAGGAAGGTGGCCAGGTCAAGCTGTTGCGGCTGCCAGAGCCAGCGCGCCATCACCGCATCGGCCCACACCCGCTCAGGGCCCAGCTGGCGCGCCTCGGCGATGCAACGGCTGAGCAGCCAGTTGCACACCACGTTGAGCCGGTGGTTGTAGACGCTGCGGTACATCAAATTGCGCACCACCAGGTAGTGCTCCACCGCCATCAGGCCCTTGGGGTGGAGCGCCAGGCCGCCGTCCGGCGCCAGGGTGAGGCTGGCCAGGATCCGCTCCAGATCGAGGCTGCCGTAGCTGGTGCCCGTGCTGTAGCTGTCCCGTAACAGGTAATCGAGCCGGTCGCAGTCCAGTTGGCTGCTCACCAGGGCCTTGATGGCGGCGTGGTTGGCCTGGCCATGTTCCAGCAGATCGGCCACCGCATCGGCGCAACCCGGCGCAAAGGCCTCGAGGGGCCCCCGCAGGTCGGGATGCTCCCGGATCAACCGCCCCGACCAGCGCTCGTGCTTGAGGCCGAACATCTCCTCGCCGGAATGGCTCAGGGGGCCATGGCCCACGTCATGCAGCAGGGCTGCCGCGTAGAGCACCCCCGCCTGCCCCTCCAGGGCGGGCTCCAGGTGCAGGAGGGCGGTCAGGGCCTGGCGGGCCAGTTGCAGCACCCCCAGCGAATGGGTGAAACGGCTGGATTCAGCCCCGTGAAAGGTGAGATAGGCCGGCCCCAGCTGGCGGATGCGCCGCAAACGCTGGAACGGGGCAGTGTCGATCAGATCGATCACCAGGGCCTCCGCCGGCACCGCCCGGTCGAGCCGGATCGCCCCGTGCAGGGGATCGTGGTAGGTCCGAGAGCCCATCAGGCGGCTTGTCCTTGGGTGGCCTCAAGCTGCTGCACCAGCGCCGTGGCCGCCAGCTGCAGCCAGCGGTCGTTGTCGCCGCCGGGATCCAGGGGCTCGGGCTCGGGCAACGGCTGATCCGGCTCGATCCCCAGGTTCTGAATATCGCGGCCGCTGGGGGTCACGTAGCGGGCCACGGTCACCGCCAGGCCGCTGCCGTCTCCCCCGAGGCTGATCAGCGTTTGGATCAGCCCCTTGCCGAAGGTGCGGCCGCCTAACAGGGGGGAGCGCTGGTCGTCCTGCAGGGCGCCGGCCAGGATTTCGCTGGCGCTGGCGGTGCCGCCGTTCACCAGTGTCACCAGGGGGCCTCCATAGAGGGCACCACGCCCCGCCTGCTGCGGATCGCTGAAGCCATCGCGGTTGCGGGTTTCCACGATCGGCGCCCCGTCCAACAGTTGGTCCGCCACCGCCAGCCCCGCGCTCACCAGGCCGCCGGAGTTGTTGCGCAGATCCAGCACCAGGCCTTCGATCCCCTGCTGCTGCAGCTGCTCCAGGCTGCGGGCCACCTGCTGCGGCACCGGTTCGGCGAATTGGGTGATGCGCAGGTAGCCCAGCCGGTGGCCGGCCTGCTCCAGGGTGCGGCTGCGCACCGGTTGCAGATCCACCCGGCGGCGCTTGAGCACCGCTTCACGGGTCGGGCCCTTGGGGCCCTTCAGCTCCAGCAGCACCTCCGATCCCTCCGGCCCCCGCAGCCGGGCGGCGGTGGCCTCCAACCCCAGGCTTTCGGCGCTGAGGCCATCCACCCGCAGCAGCTCCGTGCCGCTCACGATGCCCGCCTCCGACGCAGGCGATCCCTCCAGCGGCGCGATCACCACGATGGCGGTGTCATCCCGGCGGATCCCCAACTGCAGGCCCACCCCACTGACGCTGCCCTGGGTGCTGGCCTTGAGGGCGGTGTAATCCGAGGGCCTCAGCAAGCGGGTGTAGGGGTCCCCCAGGGGGGCCAGCATCCACTCGATGGCGCCATAGGCGTCGTCGCTGCTGCTGATCGGACGCTCCAGGGCCTTCTGCCGCAGCTGCTTCCAGCGGATGGCCTCAAACCGGGTGGGATCCACGTAGCTCTGGTTCACCAGCCGCCAGCTCTCCACCACCAGCTGCTGGCCGTCGTTCAGGGCCAGGGCGGTGCTGGGTTTCAGGACCAGCAGCAGACAGCACAACCCCACCACCAAAAGGGCTTTGAGCCGCCTCCAGCCTCCCGGATGCTGGCCCTGGCGCGCGACTGTCACAGGCTGTGCGGCGCTCACGGGCGGCGGGAGGTGATCGGTAGACTCTGCCAACCAAACCCTCTCGCTGCATGGCGAATTCGTCCCCCGCCGCCGGCGGAAAGTCATCGCCCGTTTACGACTGGTTCAACGAGCGCCTGGACATCCAGGAGATCGTCGACGACGTGGCGTCCAAGTACGTGCCGCCCCACGTCAACATCTTCTATTGCCTCGGCGGCATCACGCTGGTCTGCTTCCTGATCCAGTTCGCGACCGGCTTCGCGATGACCTTCTATTACAAGCCGACGGTGGCTGAGGCCTACGCCTCGGTGCAGTACCTGATGACCGATGTCAGCTTCGGCTGGCTGATCCGCTCCGTGCACCGCTGGAGCGCCTCGATGATGGTGCTGATGCTGATCCTGCACGTGTTCCGCGTGTACCTCACCGGTGGCTTCAAGCGCCCCCGTGAGCTCACCTGGATCACCGGCGTCACCATGGCCGTGATCACTGTGTCCTTCGGCGTCACGGGCTACTCCCTTCCCTGGGATCAGGTCGGCTACTGGGCCGTGAAGATCGTGTCCGGCGTCCCTGCTGCTGTTCCTGTCGTGGGCGACTTCATGGTGGAGCTGCTGCGCGGCGGCGAGAGCGTCGGCCAATCGACCCTGACGCGCTTCTACAGCCTGCACACCTTCGTGATGCCCTGGCTGCTGGCGGTGTTCATGCTCATCCACTTCCTGATGATCCGGAAGCAGGGCATCTCCGGTCCCCTCTAAACCACTGCCTTGGTCGGGTTTCGCATTGTTGCGATCTCGGCCCGTCCAGTCCCAGGCACTGCCGTCACCCCAGGGCAGTTTCTAGCCTTTGAACCACTGGGGTCCCCCACCGGCCACCACTGCGGTCAACGCCATGCACATCCTTAAGAAGCCCGATCTCACCGATCCGAAGCTCCGGGCCAAGCTGGCCAAGGGCATGGGCCACAACTATTACGGCGAGCCCGCCTGGCCCAACGACCTCCTCTACATCTTCCCGGTGGTCATCCTGGGCACCATCGCCTGCGTGGTGGGCCTGGCGGTGCTGGATCCGGCCATGCTCGGCGACAAGGCTGATCCCTTCGCCACGCCGCTGGAAATCCTGCCCGAGTGGTACCTCTACCCGGTGTTCCAGATCCTGCGGGTGGTGCCCAACAAGCTGCTTGGCATCGCCCTGCAGACCATGATCCCCCTGGGTCTGATGTTGATCCCCTTCATCGAGAGCTTCAACAAGTTCCAGAACCCCTTCCGCCGGCCTGTGGCGATGGCCGCCTTCCTGTTCGGCACTGTGTTCACCATCTATCTGGGCATCGGCGCCGCCATGCCGATCGATAAGTCCCTCACCCTGGGCCTGTTCTGAGTCCAGCCCCTAGGTTCGACTCCCCACCCCCGCCGAAGGCGGGGGTTTTTTATTGGGTGCTCATGGGGAACTCCCCCGTCCTTAGGCCCCACCTCAGGCAAGGCAAGGGCCTCCTCAGCCGCTGCAGGCCACTGCCTTGAGCCGATGCTGGCCCACGGGTGTGACAGGGCTAGCGGGGGTGGTGTGTCGGGTGCTACGTTATTGGACTGCGCCCAAGTGAGAGCCCTCAGGGGTTTTGAGGCGGGAGCAGGGCTTACGCCAGAGGTTTCCGGAGACGGAGGTCGATGTTGTAGGTTTTGAAGGCGGTCGCGAGATCGCCGGTTGAAC
>JBEIQU010000003.1:0-19352 GCA_040376355.1 Prochloraceae cyanobacterium
GCTTCGTACACCTTGTCGGGATCGTTGATGCCCATCTCCGCCAGGCGGGCCAGGTTGCCTTCCTTGGTGAGGCCTTCCCACTCGGAGGTCTGGGCCACGGCGGGGTCATACACCAGCTGCCCCTGGAAGTGGGCGCCCAGCGCCCGCAGGGCTGCGGCGGAGATCACCCCTTCCGGAGCCGCGCCGATGCCCATCAGGCAGTGGGTGCCGGTGCCGGCAAAACCGCAGGCGATGGCGGCCTGCACATCGCCATCGGAGATCGGTTGCACACGGGCACCGGTGGCGCGGATCTCCTTGATCAGATCCTTGTGGCGGGCGCGGTCCATGACCACGATCACCAGTTCATCGGCGGGGAGGCCGAGACACTCGCTGAGGATCTTGATGTTCTCGGTGGCGGACTTGCGAATGTCCACCTTGCCCTTGGCTGCCGGGGGCGCCGCCAGCTTCTTCATGTAGAAGTCGGGGGCGTTGAACAGGCCACCGCGGTCGGAGGCGGCGAGCACGGCCATGGAACCGCGCTGGCTGTTGGCGCAGAGGTTGGTGCCTTCGCAGGGGTCCACGGCGAAATCAACGCCGGGGCCGCTGCCGCTGCCCACCTCTTCACCGATATAGAGCATCGGAGCTTCGTCGCGCTCCCCTTCGCCGATCACGATGCGGCCCTGCATCTGGATCTGGCCCATGCGCTCGCGCATGGCTTCCACGGCGGCGGCATCAGCCTCGTTCTTGAGGCCCATGCCGGTGAGCTTGGCGGACGCGATCGCGGCCTGTTCAACAACCTCGAGAATTTCCTGAATCAGGGTGCGATCCACGTCAGATCCGGCAAAGAGAAAGGGGTAGCGCTTGCGGGAGGGGGAGCAGCTACCACCAGCCGGCTGGAAAACCAGCTGACAGTCCAGCAACTGCAGGCCCTCTCGGGCTTTAAGCGCCGCCCACTGTATCAGTGCTCCCCGGGGGGGCCTGCGTTGACCCGTTGCGCCACGGGCAGCTTCTTACAATCCCCGCTTCCCTGTCCTTCCGGTGGCACCTATGAGCACCAAGCCCCTGGTGATCTCCCCTTCCATCCTCTCCGCCGATTTCTCCCGCCTCGGGGAGGACGTGCGGGCCGTGGATGCCGCCGGTGCCGACTGGATCCACGTGGATGTGATGGATGGCCGCTTCGTGCCCAACATCACCATCGGCCCGATGATCGTGGAGGCCCTGCGTCCGGTCACCCAGAAGCCTCTGGATGTGCACCTGATGATCGTGGAGCCGGAGAAGTACGTGGCTGACTTCGCCAAGGCCGGCGCCGACATCATTTCCGTGCAGGTGGAGGCCTGCACGCACCTGCACCGCAACCTTGGCCAGATCAAGGATCTCGGCAAAATGGCCGGCGCGGTGCTCAACCCCGGTACCCCGATTGACACCCTGGAGTACTGCCTGGAGCTGTGCGACCTGGTGTTGGTGATGAGCGTGAACCCCGGTTTCGGCGGCCAGAGCTTCATCGAAAGCCAGGTGCAGAAGATTCGCGATCTGCGCCGCCTGTGCGATGCCAAGGGTGTCGACCCATGGATCGAGGTGGATGGCGGCATTAAGGCGGAGAACGCCTGGAAGGTTCTTGAAGCCGGCGCCAACGCCATCGTCAGCGGTTCCGGGGTGTTCAACCAGCCCAGCTATGCCGACGCCATCACCGGTATCCGCAACAGCAAGCGACCTGTGGCCGTTGCCGCCTGAGCCTTTGGGACTTGGGCAACCAGAAGCTGGGGGCCCCTTGGGGCCCCTTTTTGATGGGCGAAAGGGCGATCAGGCGCTGAGGAACCAGCCGTAGCTGTGCAAGCCGATCCCCAGCAGGTTGACGCCGATGTAGCAGACGCAGATCACCACGAATCCAGCCACCGCCACCAGGGCCGGGCGACGGCCTTGCCAGCCGCGGCTCAGCCTGGTGTGCAGATAGGCGGCGTAGACCAGCCAGCAGATCAGGGCCCAAGTTTCCTTGGGGTCCCAGCTCCACCAGCTGCCCCAGGCCTCATTGGCCCAGACGGCGCCGCTGACGATGCCCACCGAGAGCAGCAAGAAGCCCACCGTGATCGTGCGGTAGCTGAGGCTGTCCAACTGCTCGCTGAGCGAGAGGCTGCCACTGCTGAAGTTGAAACCACTGCCCCCCGTGGCCACCGCGGCCAGCTCCGCCTGGCGGAAGCCGCCACTGCCGATGGAACTGCTGCGCAATTCCAACTGCTGGCCCCGGTCGGTGACCAGCACCGCGAGCGACAACAGCGAACCCACCAGCAGGGCGGCATAGCTCACCATGATCACGCTCACATGCATCACCAACCAGCTGGAGCGCAGCGCTGGCACCAGGGGGGCCGCCTGTTGCAGCTGATCCGGAAGGGCAAAGCTGGCGAAGGCCACCCCCCCGAGGGCCATGGGGGTGGCGGCGGCGGCCACCACCGGACTGGGGTAACTGCGCTCCACCAACAACTGGGTGAGGGTGCTGGCCCAGGCCAGGAAACACAGCGACTCGTAGAGGTTGCTGATCGGGAAATGGCCGGACTGCCACCAGCGCAGCACCAGTTGGGCGGTGAGGGCCAGGTTGGCGGCGGCCACCAGCAGCCGCACCACGCGGCTGCCCTGGCCGCCACTGCTCACGCTCCAGAAGGACAGCGGCAGGGCTACTAGCAACAGGGCAAAGGCGCCGAGGCCCAGGGCCAAGACCGGATCGGACACGTCGGGGAGGACAGCGGGGGTGGTGGCGCCCAGTCTGCCGTGCAGACCAGAATTGGCGACAGCTTTCAGCGACTGGCCTGTCGCAACAGATGAAGACCACCGGCCAGGCCGATTAGCACCGGCGTCCAGGCCGCAAAGAACGGCAGAAGGGTGCCCTTGATCCCCAGGGAACTGAACACGAACGACATCAGGTAATAGCCAAAGATCAGCAAGACGCTGA
The DNA here is from genome assembly GCA_040376355.1 of Prochloraceae cyanobacterium. Classification (GTDB taxonomy): domain Bacteria; phylum Cyanobacteriota; class Cyanobacteriia; order PCC-6307; family Cyanobiaceae; genus Vulcanococcus. The sequence continues at coordinate 2,921 of JBEIQU010000003.1, forward strand.
TGCCGAACCCCTGGCTGCGGCTGGTGCGGGCATTGGGGCGCACCCCAAGGCTGCTGCCAATCAGGCCAAACACCAGACAGATGGTGGGGAAGGCGAATTTCTCCTGGATCCGCACCCGTAGGCGGCGGGCCTCCTTCTGATCCCCCGCCTGGCTGAGCAGGGCCTCGGCCCGCATGGCCTGCCCCACCGTCATCTGGGCAGCGTCGCTGGGGAGCTCCGCCACATCGATGGGGGTGCGCACAAAGGGATAGAAGTAGCTCGTGTACTTCGCCGACGTGGTGATGTCGCTCTCGGGGTCGACGGTGAGGATGCTGCCGTTGCGGAACTCCCACATCGCTTTGCGCTCATCCCACACGGCCGACTTGGCGGTGAGCACCTGCTGCATGTTGGCCCGGGAGAGATCGAGCACCGTCACCTGGCTCATCGTGCCCCCCTTGAACTCACGGGCATAGAACAGCTGGGTGAGCCCATCCTCCGGGGGATCGCCGGGCGTCTTGGGGGCGATGGGACCGAAGCGCGAATACACGATGTTCTTGCCGGTCTTCGCGGAGAGGGCCCGGCCCAGGGCGGAGTCGAAGGTGAGCGAAGCGGCCGTGTTGGCCGCCGGCACGATCACATCGTTGAACACAAAGGTGAGGAGGCTCATCAGGAAGGCGAGCACCAGGGCTGGCAGCACCATGCGCCAGGTCTTCACCCCGAGGCTGCGCAGGGCCGTGAGCTCGCTGTTGGCGGAGAGGCGGCTAAAGGCCAACAACGTGGCCAACAGGGTGGCCATGGGGAAGGAGAGCACCAAGAAACCCGGCAACCGCAGGGCCAGCACCTGGCCGGCGGCCAGCAGGGGCATGCCGGATTCGGCCACCATGCGCACCAGCTCGAACACCACACCCACCGACAGGGAGACGGCGGTGAACGCCGCGATGCCGAACAGCAGCGGTGCAATCAGCTCGGAGGTGAGCCAACGATCCAGCAAGGGGATGCGCAACCACTGGCGCCGCAGCTGCTCCAGGGGGCGATGCAGCAGGGTCGAAAGGGGGGAGGACGTGGTGCTCACAGCCGAAAGTCCTCCCCGAGGTAATGGCGACGCACCAGGGGATCGCTGGCCATCTCCCGGGAGGAGCCACTGGCCAGGATGCTGCCCTCGGTGAGGATGTAGGCGCGATCGGTGATCGCCAGGGTCTCCCGCACGTTGTGGTCGGTGATCAGGATGCCCATGCCGCGATCCCGCAGGCTGGCGATCAGCCCCTGCAGATCAGCCACCGCCAGCGGATCAACCCCGGCGAAGGGCTCATCGAGCAACAGATAACGGGGGCCTGCTTCCCCCACCGCCAGAGCACGGGCCACCTCGCAGCGGCGGCGCTCGCCGCCGGAGAGTTGAAACCCGCGGCGATGGGCAAAGGCGCTGAGGTGAAAGTCATCGATCAGGCGCTCGGCCCGCTGGCGCCGTTCCCCGGGGGGTAGGCCGCTCTCCTGCAGGGCCAGCAGCAGGTTGTCACGCACGCTGAGGTTGCGGAACACGCTGGCCTCCTGAGGCAAGTAGCCGATCCCCTCGCGGGCCCGCAGCGGCATCGACAGCTCGGCGATGCTCTCGCCGTTCATCACCACGTCGCCGGCATCCGGGCGGAGCAGACCGGTGACCAGGTTGAACGTGGTGGTCTTACCGGCACCGTTGGGGCCCAGCAGACCCACCACTTCGCCGGGCTGGAGACGGAGGCTCACCTGCTTCACCAACGGGCGCCCCCCGATGGTGAGGGCCACCTGATTCAGTTCCAGGCTCATGGCTGGGCTGGACGCGGCCGTGCCGGCAGGCTGACACGGCTGTAGACCTGCTGGCCGCTGGGGGGGATCGCCACCAGGCGGTCCCGGTCCACCAGATAGATCACCCGCTCGGCGCGGAGCAGGTTGCCGCCCTCCTGGGCGATATCCACATCGCCGCTGAGAACCACGCGCCCTTCCTTGCTGAAGTACTGGGCCTGGCGGGCGGTGGCCACAACCCGCTGATCGGGATAGACGATGCGCACGTTGCCGGTGGCGGTGATGACGCCGGTGGACTGGTCCGCCCGTTGCAGGTCGGACTCGATCGTGACCAACCCGGTGCGCACCCGGGCCGGACCGGTAGGAGCGCCCGGAGCGACTGGCAGCACGGCCGGCTGCACCGGCAGGGGTGTGGCTTGGGAGGGCCCCTTGAAGGTGTTGGCGACGGCAGAACCAGACACCACGCTGGCCTGCCCCAAAGCGACGAGAGCCAGGGCGGTCAGCCTGGCAGGAGCTCGGGTGGAGCGGTGCATCTGGTGGGGTCCGCTGATCACCCGGTGCACCTGCGTGAACTGGCCGTCATGGTATCTCGCGTGATCCGGCCGGCCGCAGCTGGGGAGGCGGCAGGGCCTCCGCCGGCTGCTGGCGTTGCAGGGTGGCCAGCAAGGCCTGGGCACCGCTGCGCAGGTGGTCGAGGTCGAGCCCGAGCTGCACGGGGCCGTAGGCCTGCAGGCGGCCCAGCCCCTCCCCCAGCAGCACGGTGGCCCCACGCAGGTTGCCCCGCTGCAGATGCAGCTGACTCACGGCGATCTGCAGGATCCCCTGCAGAGCCTTGCGGCTGGGCCCCTGGCACTCGTGCCAGAGCTCCTCGAAGCCGTCGTGGCAGGCGTACCAATCGCCCGCGTTGAACAGGGCAACAGCCTGCCCAAAGCGGGGATCGGACATCAGCGGTTGCTCGTCGGGATCGAGCGCTGCGGTCAACGCTTGGCGGGCTTCTTGGCCGGCAGCTTGCGCAGGCGGATCGACTCGGGGGTCACCTCGAGCATCTCGTCGGGGCCGATGTACTCCAGAGCGCGCTCCAGGGTCATCTGCATCGGAGCCTGCAGGGTGTCGAGTTCTTCAGCGCCGGCGGAGCGCATGTTGGTGAGCTGCTTGGCCTTGCAGACGTTGATCTCGAGATCCTGCGGGCGGTTGTTTTCGCCGATGATCATGCCCTTGTACACCTTGGTGCCCGGGGTGATGAAGAACTGGCCGCGGTCCTCGGCGTTCTTCAGGGCGTAGAAGGTGGCGGTGCCCTCCTCGAAGGCGATCAACACCCCGTTGCGGCGGGCGTCGAAGTCGCCCTGCATCTTGCGGTAGTCGAGGAAGGAGTGGCTCATGATCCCCTCACCGCGGGTGGCGCGGATGAACTCACCGCGGAAGCCGATCAGGCCACGGGAGGGCACCACGAACTCCAGCTGGGTGCGGCCGTCGTTGGTGTTCTCCATGTTCTGCATCTCGGCCTTGCGGATGCCGAGCTTCTCGATGCAGGCGCCGACGGATTCCTCGGGCACATCCAGCACGAGCGTTTCGAACGGTTCGGAGGGGGTGCCATCGATCGTGCGGAAAATCACCTGGGGCTGGGACACCTGGAACTCATAGCCCTCACGGCGCATGGTTTCGATCAGGATGCCCAGGTGCAGTTCACCGCGGCCGCTGACGGCCCAGCGATCCGGTGAGTCGGTGTCCTCCACCCGCAGGGCCACGTTGGTGAGCAGCTCCTTCTGCAGGCGATCGCGCAACTGGCGGCTGGTGACGAACTTGCCCTCCTTGCCGGCGAAGGGGGAGTCATTGACCACGAAGGTCATCTGCAGGGTGGGCTCGTCCACCTTGATCAGCGGGAGGGCCTCCGGGTTGTCGGGGCAGGCGATGGTCTCGCCGATGTTCACCTCGTCAAAACCTGCCACGGCCACCAGATCACCGGCGCGGGCCTCTTCCACCTCGACGCGCTGCAGGCCCTGGAAGCCCAGCAACTTGCTGATGCGACCGCGCTTAACGCTGCCGTCGTCCCGCAGCAGAGCCACCGGCTGGTTGGCGCGGATGGTGCCGTTGTGGATGCGACCGATCATGATCCGGCCGAGGAAATCGCTGTAGTCGAGGGTGGTCACCTGCAGTTGCAGGGGCTTCTCGGGATCACCCACCGGGGGCGGCACATGGCGCAGGATCGCTTCGAACAGCGGCTGCATGTTGTCGCTGTCGGTCTTCATGTCCGGCTTGGCATAGCCGCCCATGCCGCTGCCGAACAGATAGGGGAAGTCGCACTGGTCGTCGTCGGCACCCAGCTCCAGGAACAGGTCGAGCACCTTGTCGACCGCCTGCTCGGGGTCCACACGGGCCCGGTCGATCTTGTTCACGAACACGATCGGTCGCAGGCCCTTCTCGAGGGCCTTCTTGAGCACGAAGCGGGTCTGGGGCATGGGGCCCTCGTTGGCGTCCACAATCAGCAGACAGCCATCCACCATCCCCAGCACCCGCTCCACCTCACCGCCGAAATCGGCGTGACCCGGGGTGTCCACGATGTTGATCCGGATGCCGTCGTAATCCACGGCAGTGTTCTTGGACAGGATCGTGATGCCGCGCTCGCGCTCCAGGTCGTTGGAGTCCATCACGCAGGTGGGCACTGCTTCGTTGTCGCGGAAGATGCCCGATTGCGCCAGCAACGCGTCCACCAGGGTGGTTTTGCCGTGGTCCACGTGGGCAATGATCGCGATGTTGCGGATCGGTGTACCCGGGTGCTGGCCGCTCATGGGGAGATGGTGGAGAACAGGATGGAAACGGAACCAACGGCGGATTCCGTGCAGCGGGGTGACATCAGTGGATCCCCTGGATCGTGATCAGAAGCTTCAAACCAAAACGCTCTGATCGAGGCTGGTGATCAAGGGTTGATCAAATACTGGATCAAGGATTGATCCGCCACGGAGTGGCTCACTGAATACGGGCTCGGCGGGCCGAAGCCGATGTTCCAACGGTGCGTGAGGTGATGTTATCGCAGGGCCTTTCGGGGCCTCAGCTCCGCTCCAGCAGGGTGCCGCGCGTCACCCCGAGGCGACTGTCGAGCTGTTCCCGCTGCCACACCTCACGGCCGCTGATCTGGCCAGCCAGCGCCTGGCCGTAGAGCTGCACGCGGCGCTGCACATCCACCGCCGTCTCCTGCAGCAGTTCGAGCCGCAGGTGGCGCACGCCGGCGGCCAGCAGCTGGGGTAGGGCCTCGGCCGCCGTCTGAGCACGGCCGTTGAACAGGGTGTTGCGGCAGCCCAGATCGGCCCGCAGGGGGTGCTCCACGCCGCTGCGATCACGCAGCAACACCGTGTGCTGCTCACAGGGGCGACCGCAATCGGTGTGGTCGTGGCCGTCGGAGAGGAAGGCACAGAACAGGCAGTGCTCCATGTGGAACAGCGGCATGTGCTGGTGCAGGGTGATCTCGAGACTGCCGGGGGGGCTGCCTGCCACCAGATCCAGCAGCTGCTCCAGGGCCAGGTCGTAACTGGCGGTGAGCCGCTGCAGCCCCCAGCGCGTCAGCAGCCAGTGGGCCGTGAGGGGATTGGCCACGTTCAAGGAGAAATCGCCCTGGCAGGGGGCCACAGGGGTCAGCCGTTCCAGCTGGTCGGCATTGCGCACCAGATAACCATCGGGCTGGGCGCGTAGCAGGGGCTCGAGGGTCCAGGCCTCATCCGGTCGGCAGATGCGAGGGCCCGCCAGCCAAATGCCGCCAGGCCACTGGCCCCGGCCCATGGCCACCGCCTCACGCAACTGCGCGGGGTGTTCCAATTCCACGATCACCCGATCCACCGGTTGATCGCGCAGGGCCTCCACCTGCTCGATGCTGCGGGCCAGCACCGTGAGGAGGGGCGCAGCGGCGGCCTGGGGAGCCGTGGCGGATCCGCGAGCCCGCTGCAGTAGGGGCTCCAGAACGGTGGCCGCCTGGTGAGAAGCGCCTCCAGCCGCCCCCGTCCCGGGGGGGCCGCCGTCGGCCACGGCCTCCAGAGCTGTCGCCAAGCGCTCCACCAACGCCCGGCGCATGGCGTTGAGCTGGGCCACCGGCAGAAAGAGCTCCCCCTCCAGGCCTATGTCCAGCGCAGCGAGATGCCAGGGGGTGCCGCCCAGGCGCCCCAGCTGCTGGCGCAGGCGGTCGCCATCAAGGCCAGCCCCATGGGCACTCTGCAGCGGTTGCTCGGAGGTCACGGCCCAGGGGCCACCCGTGAGGCCGGCGGCGCTGATCACCTCCAGGCGCAACGGTTCGCCGGCGCGGCCGCTCACCACCAGGCTGAGGGCACGGGTGGCTTCTAGAACAGGACGCTCCGCCAGACGTTGCAGCCGGCTCTCGAGCTGGGGATCGCTGGTCAGCCAGCAGGGGCATCCGGGCACGAGGCCACGCAGGTCGATGCGCCCGGGTCCGAGGGTGACCGCGACACGCCCCTCGGGTCTGGGGTCCACCCGCATCAGCCGGCCGCCCACCTCCCGCGGCGGCACCAACGGATCGGTGCCGGGCTGCTCGAGCACCACACCATCGCCGGCCTTGAGGGGCTGATCCGTGCGCAGCACCAGCACCCCCTGGGGCTCCAACTGCACCAGCCGACCCACCAGGGGGCCTCGCTTTTTGCTCCAGCGGCCGTGCACCAGTCGCTGATGGTCGATGCCCTCGAGCCAGCCGGTGCCGAGCCCCCGGGAGAAGCTCAACTCCAGCTGACGTCTCAGCGCCGAGGCCGTCTCGGAATCCAGGGGCTGGTCGCGCGCCGGGTCATGGGCCGCGTCAAGGGCCAGTTGGTCGAGGCCCCGGCGGTAGGCCTCGGTGACGGCCGCCACATAGGTGGCCTCCTTCAGGCGTCCTTCGATCTTGAGGCTCGCCACCCCGGCCGCCTGCAGGTCGGCCAGGAGCTCCCAGGCCGCCAGGTCCTGGGGGGACAGCAGATAGCGGCGGTCGCCCAGTTCGCGGGGCACCCCGTCCACGACCAGTTGATAGGGCAGCCGGCAGGCCTGGGCACACTCGCCGCGATTGGCACTGCGCTGGCCCAGGGCTTCGCTGGTGAGGCACTGGCCGGAATAGGCCACGCACAGGGCCCCATGCACGAACACCTCCAGGGGCATGGCCAGCCCACGGACCTGCAGCTGACGCTGCAGACGCTGCAGATCCCGTAGCCCCAGCTCTCGGGCCAGCACCACCCGCACCGCCCCGAGCTCGGCTGCCATGGCCACCCCGGCGGCGCTGGTAATCGACATCTGGGTGGAACCATGCACCGCCAGGGCCGGAGTGAGCTGGGCGGCCAGCACCGCCAGGCCGATGTCCTGCACGATCACCGCATCCACGCCGGCGGCCTCGGCCGCCAGCAGCAGTTCGGCGGCTTGCTCCAGCTCGTGGCTGAACACCAGCACGTTCACCGTGAGAAAGCCTTGAACGCCGCGGCGGCGCAGCCAGGCCATCACCTCCGCCAGATCGTCCACACGGAAGTTTTCTGCCCGCAGCCGGGCATTGAAGCGATCGACGCCGAAATAGACCGCATCGGCACCGTTGGCCACCGCAGCCCGCAGCGACTCCCAGCAACCCGCCGGAGCCAGCAGCTCAGGCAAGGCCGCCATTAGCGCTCGAGCCGTTGCGCGGCTTCGAAGGTCTTCAGGGCATCAGCAGAGCCCTCAAAGCGCCAGTGCCACGGCTCGTAGCTCACACCCTGACGGTTTGTCTGGGGGAAGGACAGGTGGAAGTGGAAGCGGTTGGCGTGGGCCTGCAGCCAGCGGAAGGCTGCGGTTTCATCAAAGCGGGGGGACAGGTTGGTAGCGGGGGCACGGCCGTCGCCCAGGTCGACCGCGTAGCCGGTGCTGTGTTCGGAGAAGCCCGGTGGGGCACTCACCTGGGCTCGCTCCAGGGCGCTCTGGTTGCGTTCCGACTTCACATCGAAAAAGATCTGTTTCTGCAGGGCAATCGAACGGAAGGCGCTGAGGACGCGGATCTCGATGCCCTCGGCGGCGGCAGCCGCCTGCAGCGCCTGGAGGGCCTCTCCCGCATCGCGGTGCAACTGCACCCCGGGAGCGATGGTCACCAGATCAGAGGTCGACACTTCGCCGTAGGGGAAGTGGCCCAGCAGGCGACCGTCGAGGCTCAGGCGCGCCTTCAGCCCCTGCACCGGTGGAGGGGCCAGCAGGCGCCTAACGGGCTGCGGCATCAGCAGGGCGGCTCCGGCGAGCACCAGCACCACACCGCCGGCCCCAAGGAGGGCGGTGCGCCAACTGAAGCGCCGCTGCAGGGGGCGCGGCACCGTGCGACGCGCTAGGGGAATATCGGTGGGGTCAAGGCTCTCGACAGCCCGCAGGCGAGCTGTCGCGCGGGACTCAGACGCCAGCGACTTGGGAACCCCTCCGGCGCTGGGCAAGCCTGTTCTCCCGAGCGTCATGGATGGGGCGATGCTACCGGCGGGGCCCACCGACGCCAGCAGCAGCCCTCACAGCGGTGTTAGCTTCGGCCCAACAACCTTCTGGCGGAGCGGGTTTCAAGATGTTGCGAGTCGCGGTGGTGGGCGGCGGCCCGAGCGGTTCCTGTGCTGCCGAAGTGCTGGCCAAAGCGGGCATTCAGACCTGGATCTTCGAGCGCAAGCTCGACAACGCCAAACCCTGCGGTGGGGCCATCCCGCTGTGCATGGTGGCCGAGTTCGACCTGCCCGAATCGATCATCGATCGCAAGGTCCGCAACATGAAGATGATTTCCCCCTCCAATCGGGAGGTGGACATCAATCTCGACAACGAGAACGAATACATCGGCATGTGCCGCCGCGAGGTCATGGATGCCTTCCTGCGCAACCGTGCCGCAGAGCTGGGGGCCCAGCTGGTGAACGGTCTGGTGACCAAGATCGACACCGGTGCCAACCGCCAGGGGCCTTACACCCTCACCTACTCCGATTACAGCGAGGGGGAAGCCACCGGCGACACCAAGACCCTCGAGGTGGATCTGATCATTGGCGCGGATGGCGCCAACAGCCGCGTGGCCAAGGCCATGGATGCCGGCGATTACAACGTGGCCATCGCCTTCCAGGAGCGGATCAAGCTGCCGCCTGAGGAGATGAAGTACTACGAGAGCCTGGCGGAGATGTACGTGGGCACCGATGTGTCCCCCGACTTCTATGCCTGGGTGTTCCCCAAGTACGACCACGTGGCCGTGGGCACCGGCACCATGCAGGAAAACCAGGGCCTGATCAAGAGCCTGCAGGAAGGCATCCGCGAGCGCGCCAAAAAGCGGCTGGTGAATGGTGAAGTGATCAAGGTGGAGGCCCATCCGATTCCCGAGCATCCCCGTCCGCGCCGGGTGGTGGGGCGCATGGCTCTGGTGGGTGATGCCGCCGGCTATGTCACCAAGAGCTCCGGCGAAGGCATCTATTTCGCCGCCAAGAGCGGCCGCATGTGTGCCGAGCAGATCGTGGAGTCCAGTCAAGGCGGCACCCGTGTGCCCAGTGAGGCTGACCTCAAGAAGTATCTGAAGACATGGGATCGCCAGTACGGCGCCACCTACAAGGTGCTGGAGATCCTCCAAAACATCTTCTACCGCAACGATGCGGCCCGCGAAGCGTTCGTGGAGATGTGCGATGACAAAGACGTGCAGCGGCTCACCTTCGACAGCTACCTCTACAAGCGGGTGGTGATGATGAACCCCTGGCAGCAGCTCAAGTTGACGTTGCTCACCCTGGGGTCGGTGCTGCGGGGCAACGCCCTGGCTCCCCAGGGCTACAAGCCGGTGCCGAGCGCCGTGCGCGACGAAGCCGAGGTGAACGCCATGTTGGCGGTGAGCACCATCAAGGGCGGGATCCGCGTGCGAGGCCAGAAGGGCGACGCCAAGGACACCGAAACCCGGGAGCCAGCCCTCAGCCGCTGAGGCGGCTGAAGTCCGCCAGCACCGACGCCTGATTGCGCAACACCGCCAACAAATTGAGGCGGTTGCTGCGAACGGCGGGGTCATCCGCCATCACCATCACGCTCTGGTCGCCGTCGAAGAAGGCTGCCAGGGCTGAAGCACCGGCGCTCAGGCCTGCGGCCAACTGGCTGTAACGGTCTGGTGCCGAGCCTGTGGCGATGGGCTCCAGGCCTTGGAGCACCGCCAGCATGTCGGCTTCACTGGGCTGCTCAAACAGGGCCGCATCGACCACGCCATCGGCCGAGAGCACGGAATGGGCAAGGTTGCCCTTCTCAGCCAGGCGGGCGGCTCGGGTCACCACCGCCTGGACCGCCGCCAGCTCTCCACTCAGGCGCAGGGCGACCAACAGGTCTGCCCGCTGGCGAGCGTCGGCGGGATCCCGCAACACCCGCTCGAGCGGAACAGTGTCACCAGCCACCGCCTGCACGAGATCGGAGGCCACACCGGCCTCCTCCAGCAGGCTCTGCAAGCGCTGGCGCAGGAACTCCGCCAGCTCGAGGGCCAGGGCTGGCGCATCCACCGCACAATCGGGCAAGAGCTGGGCCCAATGGGCCGTGGCCCGATCCAGCAGCTGCTGCAGATCGAGCGACCAAGCCTTCGACCAGAGGATCTGGAGTAGGCCGTTGCCGGCACGGCGCAGGGCATAGGGATCGGAGGAACCGGTGGGGCGCTCCCCTTTGGCGTAAATGCTGAGCAGGAGCTCCAGCCGCTCCGCCAGGGCGACCACGGCGCCGGCATCGGAGCTGGGCAGGGCGTCTCCAGCACCGCGGGGGAGATAGTGCTCCAGCACCGCCAGGGCCACATCGCGGCCCTCACCTTCGGCCAACAGATATTTGCCACCCATCACCCCCTGCAGTTCGGGGAATTCACCCACCATCTGGCTCACCAAATCGTGCTTGCAGAGATGGGCCGCACGGCGGGCCGCCACGGCAACGGAGGATGCCAAGCCGAGCTGGTCCAGCAGGGCATCGGTGCACCATTCGAGCCGCTCCACGCGGTCGAGCAGCGACCCCAGCCCCTCGGCGAAGGTGACCCGGGCCAGCTGATCGCGGCGATCAATGCTGGGGATGGCACGGTCGGCCTGGACGAAAAATTCGGCATCGGCCAGGCGAGCCTTCAGGACCCGTTCATTGCCCCGCTGCACCGTGACCGAGGCCTCCGGGAGACCATTGCCCACGCAAAGGAACCGCGGCAACAGACTGCTGCGGGCATCGAGGGCCAGGGGATCCGGGGTGGTGCCGCCTCGATACAGCGGCACATACCGCTGGTGGGCGCGCATCACCGTGCTGAGCACCTCCGCAGGCAGGGCCAGGTAGTGCTCATCCACACGGCCCTGCAGCAGCAGGGGAGCTTCCACCAGATCGGTGAGCTCCTCGTAGAGGGCATCGGGGCAATCCGGCAGAGCCTGCAGCTGGGCTGCCGCCTGCTCCACCTCCGTGCGGATCCAGCGGCCGCGGGCGGCGCGGTCCACCTGCACCCCCACCGCCGCCAGGGCGGCGGCATAGGCATCGGCATGGTCGATGGGCACGTGCTCCGCCAGGAGCCGATGGCCGCGGCTGAGGTTCGCGGCCTTCACCTCCGGGTCGCTGCCCTCCAACACGACGGGCAGCACGGTGGCATCGAGCATGGCCACCAACCAGCGCACCGGCCTGGAGAAACGGCTCTCTCCCTCACCCCAGCGCATGAAACGACGGCCCTGCAGGCCCTGAATCCACTGGGGAATCCAGGCGGTGAGGAGGTCCTGGGCGGAGCGGCCCGACTCCAGCACCGTGGCGAACACAAACGGACCCTTCGGGGTGTCGCGCACCTCCAGCGCCTCCGGTGCCACCGCGCAGCGGTTGGCAAAGCCAAGGGCGGCCTGGGTGGGAACACCATCCCGAAACGCCTGCCCTGCAGGGGGGCCCTTGCGCTCCTCCTGCCGATCCGGTGTGCGGGCCTCGAGGTGTTCCACCGTCACCGCCAGACGCCGAGGGGTACTGGTGCAGTGAATGGCGCCATGGCCCAGGCGTGCCTCCCGGAAGTCGCGGAGCAGCATCTGCTCGAGCTGGGGCAGGGCGAGGCGGGCAAAATCAGCCGGCAGCTCCTCGGTCCCGATCTCCAACAGAAAGGTCGACACGCGGGCAGCCCACAGCAGCCGCCCACTGTATTGAAGTGATCAGCGGCCGTAAGCCAGCTGGGGAGGGTGTTTCGCTACGGTCAGACGCAGATGTCTGAGCAGCGTGTGACCGTGACGGCAGGGACAGAACGGCAGTTTTCCCCCTGCATCGCCACCGGTGCCGAACGCAGCAAGTTTGAGCAACTCAAGGCCGACAGCGATTACCTCCGTGATCCGCTGCTGGAGGAGTTGGGGAACGAGCAACCCAACTTCACCGACGGGGCCGTTCAGCTGCTGAAGTTCCACGGCAGCTACCAACAGGACAACCGCGACAACCGCCAGACGGGCCAGGACAAGGACGGGCAGATGATGCTGCGGCTGCGCAGCCCTGGCGGCCGCATTCCCGCGTCGCTGTATCTGGCCCTCGATGCGTTGGCGGACCGGCTGGGAAACGGCACGATGCGCGCCACCACCCGACAGGCCTTCCAGCTGCATGGCGTGCGCAAGCACAACCTCAAGGAGGTGATCGGCACGATCGTGCGGGCGATGGGCTCCACCCTGGCCGCCTGCGGCGACATCAACCGCAATGTGATGTGCCCTGCCGCCCCCTACGACAAAGGGGCCTACCCGGCGGCCCGCCAACTGGCCAACGACATCGCCGATACCTTGGCCCCCCAGGCGGCCGAGGGGGCCTATCTGGATCTGTGGGTGGATGGGGAGCTGAGCTATCGCATCAAACCAAGCCGCACCGTCAAGCAGGTGCGGGAGCGGCAGCAGCAGCAGGGCGTGTTCAGTGGCGATGCCAACGAACCGCTCTACGGAGGCACCTATCTGCCGCGCAAGTTCAAGTGCGCTGTCACCGTGCCCGGTGATAACTCGGTGGATCTGCTCACCCAGGACATCGGTCTGGTGGCCTTCGCCGATGCCAGCGGTGCCCTCAAGGGCTGCAACGTCTACGTGGGAGGTGGCATGGGCCGCACCCACAACAAGGAGGAGACCTTCGCCCGCACCGCCGATCCGCTGGGCTATGTCGCCGCGGAGCACGTGCTCGACCTGGTGCAGGCAATCCTGGCGCTGCAGCGCGATTACGGCGACCGGCAGACCCGGCGCCATGCGCGGATGAAATACCTGATCCACGATCAGGGCATCGCCTGGTTCAAGCAGGAGCTCAAGGCCAAGTATTTCCCCCATCCGATCAAGGGCATGCGGCTGGAGCCGAAGGCCAAGTTGGAGGACTACCTGGGTTGGCACCGCCAGGGCGCTGGCCTCTGGTTCGTGGGCATCCCGCTGCTGTGTGGGCGTCTCTCCGGGGCCCTGAAGCAGGGCCTGCGAGAGCTGGTGCAGACCTACCAACTGGAGGTCCGCCTCACCCCCAACCAGGATCTGCTGCTGTGCAACATCGGCACCGCCCAGCGCTCCACGTTGCGGGATGCCCTGGCCGAGCTGGGGATCACCACACCGGAGGAACCTTCCCTATTGGCGCGCCACGCCATCGCCTGCCCGGCCCTGCCCCTGTGCGGCCTAGCCGTGACCGAGGCCGAGCGGATCCTGCCGGATGTGCTCGACCGGCTCGATGCCCAGTTGCGGCGCCTCGAGATCGGCAAATCGATTCTGGTGCGCATGACCGGCTGCCCCAATGGCTGCGCTCGCCCCTACATGGCGGAGCTGGGGCTGGTGGGTGATGGCGTGAATCAGTACCAGCTCTGGCTGGGGGGCACCCCCAACCTGCAGCGCCTGGCGGAGCCCTACCTGGAGCGCATGCCGCTGGAGCGGTTGGAAACCACCCTCGAACCGCTGCTGCTGGGTTGGAAAGCCGCCGGCGGACGCCGCAGCTTCGGCGACTACGTCCACAAGCTGGGCCGCGACAGCGTCAAGACGCTGCTTGCCTCCGCGGGCTGAGCCACCGGACTCAGCCCCCTTGCCAACGGCCGTAGATGGCGAGGGGCTGCTGCTGCTGCCAGGCCCAAAGCTGATCGCCATGGCTGAAGTGCCACCACTCGTTGGGGTGCTGGGCAAACCCCGCCTGAAGCATCGCTGAGCGCAGGGCCTCGCGATGCCGGTGCCAGGCCAGGGCCTGATCCCGTGCCGTGCCGGGGGGCAAAGCTTGGGCCTGCTGCCACCAGTGATCCGGTTCGGAGACGGCGCCGATGGCATCGATCTCGGAGCCCATGGCCACCGGCTGACCATCGCCATCGATCAGGGTGAGGTCCACCGCAGCCCCGGTGCTGTGGGGAGGGGGTGTGCGTGGATCGGCGCTGGGGGGCGCCCAGAAACGGCCCACCTCCGCCACCACCGCCTCCAATGCCGGGCCGGGCTGGCTGGGATCGAGACCCAGCCGCTCACACTCGGCGCCAATGGCGTGCTGCACCATGTAGGCCTGCACCGCCAGGGGGCGCCAGGCATCGAACACCGCCAACCGCAGCTGCGGATGGTGCTGCTGCAGGTGCTGCTGGGCCGCCAACAACCGTTCGATCACGCCGCGGCGAAGGCGGAACGGCGAGGCCTGCTCGCCATAGGGGGCTCCTACGGCGACGTAGGGATGGGGTTCCAGCCGCACCATGGCAGCGGGCAGCTCCTCCAACGGTTCACCGTTGTCGGCAATGGGAATGGGGCTCCAGGGACGCAGTGGCATCAGTTCAGACGGCCCCCCTGGGCCAGGCGATGGCGCTGCTCAACGAGCACCGCCGCCAGGGCGGGGGCCGCCTGCAGGTCGGGATCGTCGCGCAACAGCTCCTGGGCAATGGATCGGGCCTGCTCCAGCACCTCGCCGTCTTCGGTGAGGCTGGCCAGGGCCAGGTCCGGCAGGCCGCTCTGACGGGTACCCAGCACCTGGCCAGGCCCCCGCAGGCGCAGATCCATCTCGGCGATCTCAAAGCCATCGGTGGAGCGGACTAGCACCTCCAGCCGCTGGCGGGCCAGGGCATTGCGGCTGTCGTGGATCAACAGGCAATGGGAGGCGGCCGCCCCACGGCCCACCCGCCCCCGCAACTGATGCAGCTGGGCCAGACCGAAGCGCTCAGCGTGATCGATCACCATCACGCTGGCCGCGGGAACATCCACCCCCACCTCCACCACGGTGGTGCTCACCAGCACCTGGCTGCGCCCCTCCGCAAACGCGGTGATAGCGGCCTGCTTGTCGGCACTGCTCAAACGTCCGTGGAGCAGCCCGACGCTCAACGCGGGGAACACCTCACGGCAGAGCTGCTCGTGCACCTCGACCGCTGAGCGCAGATCCAGCTTTTCCGACTCCTCCACCAACGGCAGCACCACATAGGCCCGTTGGCCCAGGGCCACCTGCTCGCGGATCAGGTCATAGGCCTCCTGGCGCTGGCCAGCGGAGAGCAGCGCCGTGCGGATGGGGGTACGCCCCGGCGGCAGCTCATCGATCTGGCTCACCTCCAGATCACCGTGCAGCGAGAGGGCCAGGGTGCGGGGAATCGGGGTGGCCGTCATGGTGAGCAGATGGGGCTGCAGACCCTTATCCAGCAAACGATTGCGCTGGTGCACCCCGAAGCGATGCTGCTCATCCACCACCACCAGCCCCAGCCGTTGGAATTGCACCGGGTCTTCCAGCAGGGCATGGGTGCCGACCAACATCTGCAACGTGCCATTGGCCAGATCCGCCAGCAGCTCACGGCGCCGCCGCAGGGGGGTGGAGCCGGTGAGCAGGGCGCAGCTCACATGCAGCTGCGGCAACCACTCACACAACTTGCGGTAGTGCTGCTCGGCCAGCACCTCCGTGGGGGCCATCAAGGCCCCCTGGCAACCGGCTTCGATAGCCGTGAGCAAGGCGGCGATGGCCACCACGGTCTTGCCGCTGCCCACATCCCCCTGCACCAGACGGGCCATGGGGCGATCCCGCTGCAGCTCGGAGCGGACCTCCGCCAACACGCGCCGCTGGGCGCCGGTGAGGGGGAAAGGCAACAGATCGAGGAAGGCCTGCAGCAGCGCTCCGGCCGGGGCCATCAGCGGCGGCGCCGGACGGCTGGTGAGGGCATGGCGCCGCTGCAGCAGGCCCAGCTGCAACAGCAGAAATTCATCAAATACCAGGCGGCGCCGTGCTGCACTGAGGCTGCTTTGGTGATCCGGCAGATGGATCTGCTGCAAGGCCTCCCCGAGGGGCAGCAACTGCAGCTGCTCCCGCACGGCCACTGGCAGGGGATCCCCCCACGCGCTAGCGGCGGCCACCACGGGACGGATCAGGGACCGGAGACGGTCAGCGGTGAGCCCCTCCGTGAGTCCGTAAACGGGCAACAGGCGTCCGATCTGCTCACTGCGCACCGGCGCGGAAGGGCTGGCCAACACTTCCATCAACGGATCCTGAAAGGCCGGTCCGTAGGGGGTGTCCTTCACCAGTCCGCTCACCGCCACGGTGGCGCCGGGGGGGTACTGGCGCTGCTGCAGCTTCAGCCAGCCCGGGGAACTGAAGCGTTTGCCCGCAAAAAATTTGGACACCTTCAGCCGCCCGGTGACATCCACCAGCTGTAGCTCCAGGATCGAGAGATTGGGATTGCGCGGGCTCGTGAAGCTGTGGCTGCGGCGCACCGTCGCCACGATCGTGGCGGTGCGACCGGGCTCCAGGGCCGCGATGCGCACCAGGTTGGCGTAGTCGAGGTAATCGCGCGGGTAGTAGCGCACCAGGTCGCGGGCCAACC
>JBEIQU010000168.1:0-4436 GCA_040376355.1 Prochloraceae cyanobacterium
CGGGCCTATGCCCTGTGGGACCACGCCAGCGGCCGGGTGGCCAGCGCCAAAAACCCACGCCTCTGGCAGGGCCTACTCGGCTACCGCGCCCGCTTCCTGGAGGAGCCCGTGCCATCTGCGCCCCTGCCGCCGGTGCTGATCGGCCCGCAGCAGGGGGACGGGGCCGCCGAGCTCTGCAGCGGTGACACCGATGTCGGTGCCTTCTTCAGCGACCTGTTCGGGCGCAGAGTCAGCCTGCTGGACACCCCCCCGGACGGCGCCAGCCTCGACCAGTACTGGCCGCCGGTGGAAGGGCGCGCCTTCCAGGACGAAACCAACGCCCTGGAATTGCCTGCGGGCACCTTCTTCGATGCCTGCCCCATCCACGCCATCACCACCGCCACCCTGGAGCGGTTGCGGCAGCTGGAACCCCAGCGCGATTTCGCCGTCGAACGCTTCCGCCCCAACCTGCTGATCCGCACGCCGGAGGGGGCCGAAGGCTTCGTGGAGGAGACCTGGAGCGGCTCCTGCCTGCGGATCGGCGAGCAACTGGTGCTCCGGGTCGACGGCGGCTGCCCCCGCTGCGTGGTCACCACCCTGGCCCAGGGCAACCTGGGCGAAGACCTGGAGATCCTGAGGGCCACCGCCCGCCACAACGGCGTGGTGGCCGGCATCCGCCTGAGTGTGGTGACCCCCGGCTCGGTGGCCGTGGGCGATCCGGTGCGACTGCTCAAACAAGACCAGCCGCCAGGCGGTTGAGGCCCTGCTCCAGCAGGCCGGCGGGGGTGGCGAAAGTCAGCCAAGAAGTTGTGAAATCGGCTGATCGCAGCACCCACCTAGGTCCCACAGCCCGGCAGCCAGGGCCATACAGGCGACCAGGGACAAGCACCGCCTGGACGATCGCGCCAGGCACCTCGCCGCTGGAGCCACCCCAGCTGGCCAGGCAGCTGGTGGCCCGGCTGGAGAAGCGCAAGGCCCAACTGGCCCTGGAGGCCCAGATCAGCGCCA
Source organism: Prochloraceae cyanobacterium (assembly GCA_040376355.1). Taxonomy (GTDB): domain Bacteria; phylum Cyanobacteriota; class Cyanobacteriia; order PCC-6307; family Cyanobiaceae; genus Vulcanococcus. The sequence continues at coordinate 988 of JBEIQU010000168.1, forward strand.
AGGTGCCGATCCTCAAGGGCGGCACCTTGGTGATTCCGGTGGGCCTATTGCTCGCCCAACAGGGCCAGGCCGATCCCACTGGTGTCGACGCGGCCGCCCGTAAGCGGGTGGAACTGCTGGCGATGAACGCCGTGTTCGAAGCCGAGAAAGCGATGGGGCGGATGCCAAGGGATGTGAGTGCGCAGCGGGGCATCGGCTATGACATCGAATCGATGGATGACCAGGGCAATCTGTATTTCATCGAGGTGAAGGGCCGCGTCGATGGGGCCGATTCGGTGACGCTCACGATCAACGAGGTGAACACCGGCCGCAATTCGCCCCACCGTTTCCGGTTGGCCCTGGTGACAGTGACAGGGAATCAGGCTGCAGCGCCGGTGTATGTGAGCGGCGTCGACTGGGGCGTGCCGGGCTTCGGCGACACCCAGATCACCAAGAACCTGCAGCAACTGCTGGCGGCGGGGAGGGCGCCCCATTGAGCAACCGTTGCGCCGATGGCCTGCCCCAGCTGGCTCCTGGAGCCTGCGGTTCATCGGGCCGTTGGCACCACCACCGGAGGCGGCAGGTTGAGCTGGCGGATGCGCCGGGCAAAACCACGATCATCGAAGGAGGCGATCACCTCGCAGTCGCGGCAACTGGCGTGATGCAGAGCGTCGGCGAAATCGAGGCCGGACCGCAACCCAGCCAGCGCCTGCTCCAGATCCGGCCGGTCTTCGACGCTGAGACAGGTGTGATTCAGGAGCTGCTCGAATACCTGCAGCACCGCCTCCACCGCAAAGCCGTAATAGCCGCGCAACACCCACTCCAGCTCCAAGGCCACGGTCTTGGGCAGAAACAGCTCCTGGCCGGATTCGATCAACTGGCGCGCCGCCTGACGCTGGGCTGCGGTGGCACTGTCGGCGTCGGCTTCCTCCACGAAGTAGCGGGCCAAGACGTTGGTGTCGAGACCGATCACGGGCGCAACAGGCTGGCGACATCAAAGCCCACCGGCACCGGTGGGCGCTGGCTCTTGAGCAGGCCAAAGCCACTGGCGGGCAGGGGCTGCTGCGGCTTGAAGGGCCGCACCTCGATGTGGTCACCCACCAGCTCGAAACAGACGCGACTGCCCCGGGCCAAACCCAGCTGCTGGCGCAGGGCCTTGGGGATCGTGACCTGCCCCTTGCTGGTCATCGAGCAGGTGCTGGAGGCATCCACGGCCAGACTCAAGCGAGTATTACCTGGTAAGACTAGCGTGAGCCGGATGGCGGCCAGCAGCGAGCAGGAGGGCATTCCCATGAGCAACGACAACCACCAGGGGCTCGGTAGCCGTATCCATGCTCTCTTCGCCGCGGACGGCAGGGTGGAACGGGATCTGCCGGATCGTCGCGATCTGCCCGCTGATCAGCAGCGTCGTGCCCAGATCGCCGAGCTGTTTCTCCGCAGCGACTGGGGTGTGGAGCTGGAGAGCTTCGAGGCCGACCAGGAGAACGACCGCCAGAAGGAAGCCCAGGACAGATGAGCATGAGTGTGTCCCTACCTAGTTCTCAGCCAGCCCATATCCCTGCCATGACCCCCCACCCTGTCAACCGCCGCAAGAAACTGATCTAGGTCGCCATCCCCCTGGAGGCGATCAATGCGGCGTCTGCACGGGAAAAGAGCATCCGCCATGGGCACCCCAGCACCCTGCACCTCTGGTGGGCGCGGCGGCCGCTGGCAGCTGCGCGGGCGGTGATCTTCTGCCAGATGGTGGACGACCCCTCGGCGGTGCCGGAGGAGTTCCCCACCGAAGAGGCCCAGGAGCACGAGCGGCTGAGGCTGTTCGCCCTGATCAGCGAGCTGGTGACGTGGGAGAACACCACCAACGAGCAGGTACTTAACCGGGCGCGGGCAGAGATCCTTCGCAGTTGGCGGCGAGCTTGCGCCGACAACGCCGATCACCTTGAAGCAACGGAGCAGTTCAACCCGGAGAAGCTGCCCGGCTTTCATGATCCCTTCGCCGGGGGTGGTGCGTTGCCGCTGGAAGCTCAGAGGCTGGGGCTTGAGAGCTACGCCAGCGACCTGAGTCCGGTGGCGGTGCTGATCAACAAGGCGATGATTGAGATGCACAAAATGGCAACCGTATCAGCCCTTCCCGTCGACTGCATTGCAGATAGCATTGGTTCGTTTAGTTATTGGCCGCCGATCTCAGTCACACTTTTCACTAGTCCTCGCTTAAATCTTGGCAAGACTATACTTATGCCATGAAACTGTATGTTGGCATCACCGATACGAATTGGTTCCGTTACCTCCGCAGCAGCAATGCTGATGAGATGAACTTCTGGCGGCCAAAGGCTACTAACCAGTTCAAGGCCTTGGAGCCTGGCGAGCTTTTCCTATTTAAGTCAAAATATCCTCATCATCGGATCGTGGGTGGCGCATTCTTCGTACGTCACACGACTTTAAGTCTTGATCTAGCGTGGAAGGCCTTCGCATCAGCCAATGGTACCGATTCCATGGAAAAGTTTCGACGCATGATCCAGGGGCATCGCAAGGATAACGAATTCAACCCGATCATTGGATGCACAATCTTGACTCAGCCGTTCTACCTGGAAGACGATGAGACCATTGACCCACCATCAGACTGGTCGGGCAACATCGTTACTGGCAAGAGCTACGAGATCGCGCCGGGCAGCGAAGGCCTGAGGTTGTTCGAGCAGGCTCAGGCAGTCTTTTCGGCTAGCTATCCGAGAAATAGTACAGACAAGCCATATGAACCAATTGACAGATTCGGCAAGCCGCAGCTTGTGGCTCCAAGGCTTGGTCAGGGAGGCTTTCGTATTCTGGTCATGGATGCCTACTCGCGGAAGTGTGCAATCACAGGGGAGAAAACACTGCCAGTCCTGGAAGCAGCGCACATTAAGCCCTATTCCGAGGAGGGACCACATGAGGTCTCCAATGGCATCTTCATGAGATCCGATCTGCACACATTATTTGATGGTGGATATCTGACTCTGACAAGAGAGTTCAACATCGAAGTCAGCAAGCGAATTCGCGAGGAGTTTTCAAACGGCCGTGAGTACTATGCTCTGCATGGAAGGAAATTGGTGACGTTGCCAGAGAATCCATCAAGCAGGCCAAATCTTTCGCACCTTGAGTGGCATCAGAATAATAGGTTTCTTGGCTAACTGAATGAGCCTGATGAATGTGGAAATTATTGCAGTAAGTTGCAGTGGACTAGGGGCTGCCATCCTGATATTTAGGGCTTCCTGAAAAAGGCAAAACCATTGCGCCGCAGCTGGTTTCAGCTGCTCAGAGCTGGTAAACTGGCCGGGAAGCTGGCAGTTATTGAATGCTGCTAGTGCTGATAGCCACAACTGTACCGGAAGCAGCATCACGGTCAGCTTTCTATCGAAGCCTTCCACCTGCCTTTTGGCGGCACACTTGACCCCGCCAACCGCTGGGTGCTGCTTGAGAAGCTTATACCTTGGCATGAG
>JBEIQU010000242.1:0-3057 GCA_040376355.1 Prochloraceae cyanobacterium
AGTTGCTTGCCGATCAGCACCAGTTGGTTTTTGCGCTCCGACGGCGAGCTCCACTCGCTGGCGTCGATGGAGAAGCGCTTACCCGCCCGGTGGAACACGTGGCGCTTTTCGCTTTCGTTGAACCAGAGGATTCCCTTGGCGCGGAACACCCCAGCCGGCAGCTGGTTGTCGAGGAAGTTCTGGAATTTGCGCAGCGCGAAGGGCCCTTCGGCGCGGAACGACAACGACGTGAAACCTTCGATCGCCAGGTGATCGGGATGGTCGTGAGCGTGGTCATGGCTGTGGTCATGGGCTGGCTCGTGGTCGTGCTCGCAGTGCCCGTGCTCGTGGTCGCAGGCGCTGTGATCGTGCCCATGGCTGTGATCGTGGTCATGGTCGTCGTGGTTCTGTTCGGCGGCCACCTTGTCGCTCTCGAACAGGCCCACGCTCAGCAGCAGCGGCAGGTTCACGTCGCCGTTCACCGAGCGCAGGATGCGGGCGTCGGTCTTGATGGCCCGCAGCTGCCCCTCCACCTCGGAGAGCCGTTGCTCACTCACCAGGTCGCATTTGTTGAGCAGCAGGATGTCGCCGTACACCACCTGGGCCCGGGCCACCTCCCCCTCCAGGATCTCGTCGCTGAAGTTCTCGGCATCCACCAGAGTGATGATCGAATCCAGCCGCGTTTGGTCGCGCAGGTCGCTGCCGAGGAAGGTCATCGCCACCGGCAGCGGGTCCGCCAGGCCGGTTGTCTCCACCACCAGGTAGTCCACCGGGTCGGGGCGATCCAGGATGCGATACACCGCCTCCAGCAGTTCGCCGTTAATCGAGCAGCAGATGCAGCCGTTGCTCAGCTCCACCATGTCCTCGCCGGTGGCGATGATCAGGTCGTTGTCGATGCCGATCTCGCCGACCTCGTTCACCAGCACCGCCGTTTTCACCCCTTGCTGGTTGGCCAGGATGTGATTGAGCAGTGTGGTTTTCCCCGCCCCCAGGAATCCCGTGAGGATGGTCACCGGCAGGGCCGTGGTGGAGGCGTCCAGAACGGGGCTGGCGGCGGTGGTGCTCATGCGGCTGCAGGTGGTGCTGCTCGGGGCTTGTCTTCAAGTCTGATGCCCGCAGTTCCGCGGTTGGGGCTCAGAACTGGATTGAGGTCTTCAGGAGTCCGCCCAGCACGCTGTCCGTTGCCGTACCAGCGCCGCCGGATTGGTTCAGGGTGCCCAGTTGGCCATCCAGATTGCTGATGTAGTAGAGCGCCGGCGTCAGGGTGATGTTGTCTGTGACTTGGACTTTGTACCACCATTCCCACACGTAATTGGCATCGTTGGCACCGGTGGAGCCTGTGCCTGTGAGGGAATCAATGATGCTGCGGGGGGTGTCGGCGCCGTTGGAGCCCAGTTGGGTCAGATAGGGGGCCTGCCCAACCGCCATGCCCAGGGTATTGCCGCGGATGAGGGCGTCCTCCCATTGCAGGCCGGTGTACCAGGAGGCGATGGTGACACCCGCCGTACCGGTGAACATGCCACCCAGGTATTGAGATCCGCTCTGGATGTTGTAGGAGCCAGTGCCGACCCCCCAGCTGATCGAGGGGATCAGGCCAGATTGGCTCGGCTGCCAGTATCCACTGAGCCCGATGTTGTTGGCGCTGCTATACCCGGATGCATAGTCGTTGTAATCGCTGAAGCTCATCGCCAGCGGTGTGCCCGATGGCAGGCCAAGGTTTTGGCTGTAGGTGTATGCCAAGGCGATCCCATAGCTGCCGCTGATCAGTGGGCTGTTGTCGCTCACGTAGCCGAGTTGGGTGATGGCTGCGGAGCCGGCGCCGTTGGTGAACATCCCCCCAAGCCCTGGGTTGCCGGTGGAGACATTGGTGAAAAAGCCAACGTTGTTACTAAAAGAAGACCCCTGGGCGGAGACATAGCTCTGGCTGATGGTCAGCCCCTTGGCCCATTGGGGGCTGTACACGAAGCCCCCGCCACCACCGAGGCCATTGGTGTTGTAGGTGCCTGGCACACCGGCATAGGTGAAGAAGTCGAGCACGGTGTCGGCGGGGTAAACACTGGGCCACAGGCCGAGCATGCCGGGGTCGTCGTTGCGCACCAGGGGGCCAACACTGACGCTCAGCTCCTTGCCGAGGGGGAAGTTGTAGAAGAGCTGGAATACCCCCATCACGTTGTCCCCTACGGGCTGTTCATAGAAGGCCTCCAGCGTGGTTAACAGGCCCGAGGAATAGGCGGATCCGTTGACTCCCCCCGCGTTGCCGCCCCGCAGCACGGTGCGCAACAGGTCCTGACCGGTAAAGCTGGTGTCGAAGCGGAGTTGCAAGTCGTATTCGAAGACAGTGGAGCTAAAGCGGTCTTGGTTGTAGCCCGCGGTGTAAAGGGCCTGCTCAGACGCTCCGCTGTAAGCAAGTTCGGCGAAACGGCTGCCGCTGTTGGTGCCGGTGAAGCGGTTGGCGCCCAGCACGAACGTGGCCAGGCCCTTGAGCTTGGTGGTGGTGGAGAAGGTCATGGCGTCCACCTGGCCCGCCTTGGCCTCTAGGCCGTCCACGCGGCCTCGGAGCACCGCCAGCTCCTTCTCGAAGTCCTGGAGCAGGCGTTTGAGGTCGTCGGTGGTTTCAGCGATCCGATCCAGGCAGGCGTTCAGCAGGGCCGCCGCCTCCCAGCGGCTCATGGACTGGCCGCCCCGATAGGTGCCGCTGGCGAAGCCCGCCACACAGCCGTAGCGCTCGATTAGGGCGCTGAGGGCCTGGTAGCTCCAGTCGGTGGGTTGGAGATCGCCGAACTGACGGATGGAGGACACCTGCTCCTTGCCGGAGAGGTAGGGGCTCATGCCCGCCATGTTGAGATCGGCGGCGTGGGCCAAGGGCGCCATCAGGCCCAGGCTGGCAGGGGCCAGAAGCAGGGTCTGCAACAGCTTGTTGGTCTTCATGGGGGGCTCAGAGTTGAGCCGCCAGCCGTCTCAGCTGCTCAGGACTGAGCACCGTGCGTTCAGGTGGTTGGGCACTGGGGAAGGCCCGCAGCATCGCCTGCAGGGTTTGCTGCGCCCGGGTTTGCGGCGTGACCGCACCGCTGAGCAGCC
>JBEIQU010000277.1:0-2148 GCA_040376355.1 Prochloraceae cyanobacterium
CAGGATACCGTACGCAACCCTGGGGCGGTTGGCGGCCTGTCGCGCCCTTTCAGGTCAGGAAGCCCAGGCAAGTCACTCGATGATGCCATCGATCAGGGGGTCGGGGGTGAAGTATTGCCCCGCTCCGCTCTAGGCAGACCTTCATAGGCATGGCCCTTGATGTCGGCGCTGAGGATCATCCAACGCTCCTTGTCGAGCAGGTCGGAGCTCAGCCGCGGTACACGGAGCCCCGCTGCCCGATCTTGACGATCAGCACCAGAAGTACCTGATCCTCCACGCTGAACAGCAGACGAAGATCGCCGATTCGCACGCGATAGATCTCATCGTTTGATTGCAGGCGGATCACGCCGGGATGGCGAGGCGTATCGCTGAGCCGGTTGAGCTCACGGTCCACCCGCCGCTGCAGCACCGGATCCAGGCGGCTGTAGCTCTTGGCGGCTGAGCTCACGAATTCAACCCGGTAGGTCAAGTTCCCTGGGCCTCAGGCCGTGGCGCCAAGCTGGCTTTGAGCTCCTCCCAGCTCAGGCGCGGTTCGTTGGCCCGCAGAATTGCTTCCGCATCAGCGGTGTCTTCTGCGTCTTCCAGGGCCAGGGTGAGCAACCGGCGCAGGGCGTCGCTGCGGCTCACCGACAGGTGCAGTTCCGCCTCCAGCCGGACGGCGTAGCGATCGATGCGCTCCAGTAACTCCGCTGGCAAGCGCACAGCCTGGGGCGTGCCGGCCCCTCGCATGGCGCACAAGCCCTCCATCACGGCGAGGCCTGCGCAACTGGAGTGGCCATGAAGACACCGGGCAACTCCGAGTTTGGAGGCACAGGGGGGCGATCGTTCAAGTATCCAAAAGGAGGTACTGAGTAAAATTCAGCGTATGCGGGCGGGGTCCAGAAATTGGCAAAAAAGTAGTTGGCGTAGGTGCCATCCGCCATGCCGACGCCAAAGCCTTTGCCGGTCAGCTGGGCGGAACCATCCCCACTCAGCTGCAACAAGTTGTCGACTTCATAGCAGGTGGTTGCATCCTCGCAGTTGCCTGGTGTGGGCGAACCCGTCGGGACAAGGGAGATGATCGCCACATTGTTGCGCTCCCCACGAATGGATATAATTGTAAAATATCCTTGGGTATCAGGGCTGTCCGTGGTGGTTAGTTCTCCGAAGGCTCGCACCGCTTCGGAACCAGAGCCTCCGGCGCCTCTGAGGAAAGACCAGTGCCAGGTCAAGGTTTTGTTGGTCATGGGGATGGAAATCTGCGCAGCGTTGACGACGCGCAAGCCACTGCTTGTGCTGCAATGAATTTATCACCCTTGCAGATAGGGGTGGGCAAGCACGTTTCCCTGGCTCGAGTACCACCTCAACCAGACGAACCATGATCAAGACCTATTGCGCCTCACCCGACTTGGTGCCGCTACTGGATGGCAGCAGCGCTGGTGAGCGGATGCACTAGGCCGGTGAGGCCCCCACTACCAGCAAAGTTGTCCGCCGAGAGCATTGCCGCCATCCCGGCGCTGCTGCCAGTGCCAAGCATCTGGTTCCTCAGCCAGTTCGCCTCGACGCGATGCAGGCCAGGGTGGCAGAGTGTGCCGGCGAGCCCTGGCTGCAGGTGGAGTGAGCCATCAGCAATCGCTGGCGGCGAGGCTGGCTACCGGGCTCGTGAACATTTAACAGCCAGAAATTGAAAACTTCCCAGCCCTCTTTTCCAGCTGTTCTTTTCCTGCCTCCCGACAGCTTTGATCTGTCCAGCCACCAGGTAATGGGACGGCGCGTCGCCGGCAGGGAACTGGCAAAAACATTTGCAGCCGCATTGAAGCCAGCGGAAACATTGCAGGTGGCGGTACCAAATCCAGATGCAATGCCTGCCCTGCGCAAGCTGTTTGGCGAAGTTAACCCAATCCACGGTCAAATCCAGGTGATGAATGGCCTGAATCCTCAGGCCATCGCCAGCGTTGGTACCTTGCAAAGTTTCGATCCGCAGATCTCCCGACTAACGCGACTGCGATCGGGTTTGGCACCCCATGTTTTTTCACTCTGCGGCATCATCCACACCCTCTGCTCGGACGGGGCGCTACGGGGCCTCCAAGACATAGCTATGGCCCCTCTATATCCCTGGGATGCCCTGGTTTGCACCTCCACGGCGGGTAAATCCGCAGTTCAGGCCGC
>JBEIQU010000036.1:0-10325 GCA_040376355.1 Prochloraceae cyanobacterium
CCGAGGTGCTGACCACCAGCAGCGCCAACTGAGGAGATCTCCCAATGATTCAACAGGAAACCTTCCTCAACGTTGCTGATAACAGCGGCGCCAAGCGCATCCAGTGCATCCGTGTGCTGGGGACCAACCGTCGTTATGCCCACGTGGGCGACGTGATTGTGGCCGCGGTCAAGGACGCCATGCCCAACATGGGCGTCAAGAAGTCGGACGTGGTCAAGGCCGTGGTGGTGCGCACCAAGGCCACCCTGCGCCGCAACAACGGCAACTCGATCCGCTTCGACGACAACGCTGCCGTGATCCTCGGCAACGACAACAACCCCAAGGGCACCCGCGTCTTTGGACCGGTTGCCCGCGAACTGCGCGATCGCAACTTCACCAAGATCGTGTCCCTCGCTCCGGAGGTGATCTGAGATGGCCACTGCCACCCCTAAAGCCAAGACCCCCGTGCGCATCAAGATGCGCATCAAGAAGGGCGACACCGTGCAGGTGATCAGCGGGAAGGACAAGGGCAAGACCGGCGAGGTCCTGCGCACCCTCCCCTATGAGAACCGCGTGGTGGTGCAAGGCATCAACCTGCGCACCCGCCACGTGAAGCCCACCCAGGAGGGAGAAACCGGTCGCATCGTGACCGAGGAAGCCTCCCTGCACGCCTCCAACGTGATGCTGTATTCCACCGACAAACAGGTGGCCAGCCGCGTCGAGATCGTGGTGGAGAAGGACGGCACCAAGAAGCGCCGCCTCAAGAAAACCGGCGAGATCCTCAACTGATCGCCATTTATTCACCCTTGTCCGCCTTCTGACCAAGACCAGAAGCGCAACCCCCATCCCCCGTCATGTCCCTCAAACAGAACTATCGGGAGAAGATCCAGCCCAAGTTGCTCAAGGATCTCAACCTCTCGAATATCCACGAAGTCCCCAAGGTGGTGAAAGTCACCGTCAACCGGGGCCTCGGTGAAGCCGCTCAGAACGCCAAGGCCCTCGAGGCCTCGATCGAGGAGCTGGCCACCATCACCGGTCAAAAGGTGGTCGTGACCCGCGCCAAGAAGGCCATCGCCGGCTTCAAGATCCGTCAGGGCATGCCGATCGGCGTGGCCGTCACCCTGCGTGGCGACCGCATGTACGCCTTCCTGGAGCGTCTGATTCACCTGGCGCTGCCGCGCATCCGCGACTTCCGCGGCGTCAGCGCCAAGAGCTTCGACGGCCGGGGCAACTACACCCTGGGGGTGAAGGAGCAGATCATCTTCCCCGAGATCTCCTTCGACAAGATCGATGCCATCCGTGGCATGGATATCACCATCGTGACCACTGCCCGTAACGACGAAGAGGGCCGGGCCCTCCTCCGCGAGATGGGAATGCCGTTCCGCAGCAACTAAGCCCTCTTCGGACCCGACCATGGCCAACCACGACCCGATTTCCGACATGCTCACCCGCATTCGCAATGCGAGTGAGAAGCGTCACCAGTCCACCAAGGTGCCCGCCAGCCGCATGGCTCGCAGCATCGCCAAGGTGCTCCAGCAGGAAGGCTTCATTGCCGCCATCTCCGAAGAAGGTGATGGCGTGCTGAAGCATCTCGTGCTCGAGCTCAAGTACAGCGGCAAGCACCGTCAGCCGCTGATCCGCACCGTGCAGCGCGTCAGCAAGCCCGGTCTGCGCATCTACAAGAACACGCGTCAGCTGCCCAAAGTGCTGGGTGGCCTCGGCGTGGCCATCATCTCCACCTCCAACGGTGTGATGAGCGACCGCGATGCCCGCAAGCAGGGCGTCGGCGGCGAAGTGCTCTGCTACGTCTACTGATCAGGGAGGTTGATCCATGTCTCGTATTGGTAAAGCGCCGATTTCCGTGCCGGGCGGCGTCACCGTCACCCTCAACGGCCTCGACGTGAAGGTCAAAGGCCCCAAGGGTGAACTGAACCGCACCCTCCCTGATGGCGTGACCATCGCCCAGGACGGCAACGCCCTGGTGGTGAGCCCCGCCAACGCCAGCCGTCGCTCCCGCGAGCGCCATGGCCTCTGCCGCACCCTCGTGGCCAACATGGTCGAGGGCGTCAGCCAGGGTTACACCCGCAAGCTTGAGATCGTCGGCGTGGGCTACCGCGCCGCCGTTCAGGGCAAGAAGCTGGTGGTGAGCGCCGGCTACAGCCACCAGGTGGAGATGGTGCCCCCCGATGGCGTCACCTTCGCCGTGGATGGCAACACCACGGTTCTGATCTCTGGCGCCGATAAGGAAGTGGTGGGCAACGAAGCCGCCAAGGTGCGGGCCATTCGTCCGCCTGAGCCCTACAAGGGCAAGGGCATCAAGTACGAGGGCGAACGCATCCTGCGCAAGGCCGGTAAGACCGGTAAGAAATGAGGTCTGCCTAAGCGTCGTTACCCTGTATCCCCATGTCCACTCTGTCCCGCAAGCTGCAGACCCAGAAGCGTCATCGCCGTCTGCGTCGCCATCTCTCAGGCTCCGCCGCGCGTCCGCGCCTGGCGGTGTTCCGCTCCAACAATCACATCTACGCCCAAGTCATCGACGACGACGCCATGAGCACCCTGTGCTCCGCATCGAGCGTCGACAAGGAGCTCCGCTCCAGCGTCAAGGTCGGCGCCAACTGCGATGCCTCCGTCGCCGTCGGTCAGCTGGTCGCCAAGCGTGCCCTGGCCAAGGGCATTCAACAGGTGGTCTTCGATCGTGGCGGCAACCTGTACCACGGCCGTGTCAAGGCCCTGGCTGACGCCGCCCGGGAAGCGGGCCTTCAGTTCTGATCCCTGCTCTCACCATGACCGAAACCAACAACCAAGTTCAGTCCAACGACATCCCGGCGGCGGCCGATGTTCCTGCAGCGGCCGAAGGCCAGCAGGAGCGTCGCGGTGGCCGGGGCGAGGGCAAGGGTGACCGCCGTGGCGGTGGCCGCGGCCGCGACAACCGTCGCGGTCAGGAGCGCGACTCCGAATGGCAGGAGCGCGTGGTGCAGATCCGCCGCGTCTCCAAGACCGTGAAGGGCGGTAAGAAGATGAGCTTCCGGGCCATCGTTGTCGTCGGCAACGAGAAGGGTCAGGTGGGTGTGGGCGTCGGCAAGGCCGGCGATGTGATTGGTGCCGTCCGCAAGGGCGTGGCCGATGGCAAGAAGCACCTGGTGAAGGTGCCCCTCACCCGTCACTCCTCCATTCCCACCCAGGGCAATGGCCGTGACGGCGCCGCCAGCGTGCTGATCCGCCCCGCCGCCCCCGGTACCGGTGTGATCGCGGGTGGTTCGATCCGCACGGTGCTGGAGCTCGCCGGCATCAAGAACGTGCTGGCCAAGCGCCTCGGTTCGAAGACCCCCCTCAACAACGCCCGCGCCGCCATGGATGCCTTGGCTGGCCTGCGCACCCACAAGGAGACCGCCAAGGAGCGGGGCATCTCCCTCGAGCAGATCTACTCCTGAGGCCCGCCATGACATCGCTCAATCTCCAATCCCTCAAGCCCCAAACCGGCGCCCGTCGCCGCAAACTGCGCAAGGGTCGCGGCATCGCCGCCGGCCAGGGCGCCAGCTGCGGCTTCGGCATGCGTGGTCAGAAGTCCCGCTCGGGTCGTCCCACCCGTCCGGGCTTTGAAGGCGGCCAGATGCCCCTCTACCGCCGGGTGCCCAAGCTCAAGCACTTCACGCTGATCAATCCCAAGAACTTCACGGTGATCAACGTGGCCAAGCTGGCGGACCTCAAGGCCGGCAGCACCGTCAACATCGACAGCCTCGTGAAGGACGGCATCGTCACCAGCCCCAAGCACCCCCTCAAGGTGCTGGGCAACGGTGACCTCAAGGTGAAGCTCACCGTGCAGGCCGCCGCCTTCACCGCCAGCGCCCGCGAGAAGATCGAGGCCGCCGGTGGCAGCTGCGAAGTGATCTGAGCTTCGGCTTGATCCGCGCCTTCACCGCGACCCATTAACTTCGGAACCGTCTGGGCCAGCCATGGGCTGACCAGGCGGTTTTTTGTTCCCTTCTCCCCCGCCTCGCCCGTCATGCTCGTCAGCCGGGGTCGTAACCCCAGTGCCGGAGAAATCCTCACCCAGCTGATCCAGGCCAAGGATCTGCGCAACCGGGTGCTGATCACCCTCGGCCTGCTGCTGCTGGTGCGCCTGGGGATCTACATCCCGGTGCCCGGCATCGACCGGGTGGCCTTTCAGGACTTCATCGCCCGCGGCGGGCAGCTGATCGGCTTCCTGGACATCTTCACCGGCGGTGGCATCTCCACCCTCGGGGTGTTTGGCCTGGGGATCCTGCCCTACATCAATGCCTCGATCATCTTGCAGCTGCTGACGGCGTCGCTGCCCCAGCTGGAGGACCTGCAGAAGAACGAAGGCGAGGCGGGCCGCCGCAAGATCGCCCAGTACACCCGTTATGTGGCCCTGGGCTGGGGGATCCTGCAGAGCGTGGTGTTCGCCCTGATCCTGCGGCCCTACGCCATCGCCGGCACCTCGGAGTTGGTGTTCGTGGTGCAGACCGCCGTCGCCCTGGTGACGGGCTCGATGGTGGTGATGTGGATCAGTGAGGTGATCACGGAGCGGGGCATCGGCCAGGGGGCCTCCCTGGTGATCTACCTCAACATCGTGGCCACCCTGCCGCGGGCCCTGGGCTCCACCATCGAGCTGGCCCAGAGCGGTGACCGCAGCACCGTTGGCGGCATCGTGGTGCTGGTGGCGGTGTTCCTGCTCACGATTGTGGGCATTGTGTGTGTGGAGGAGGGCAACCGCCGTATCCCGATTGTGAGCGCCAAGCGCCAGGTGGGGGGCGCCAGCCTCTCGGCCCGCCAGAGCTACCTGCCGCTGAAGCTCAATGCCGGCGGCGTGATGCCGATCATCTTTGCCTCCGCGGTGGTGTTCCTGCCGGTGACCATCGCCAACTTCACCAAGTCGCCCTGGCTGATTCAGCTGGCCGCCGCCCTCAGCCCCAACAGCAGCACCCCCTGGCTCTACGCGCTGCTGTTTTTCGCGCTGATCATTGGCTTCTCCTTCTTCTACGCCACGCTCACCATCAACCCGGTGGATGTGGCCACCAACCTCAAACGCTCCGGGGTGGCCATCCCCGGCGTGCGCCCCGGCTCCGCCACCGCCAGTTATCTCGGGGGTGTGCAGAACCGACTCACCCTGCTGGGGGCCCTGTTCCTCGGGGCGGTGGCGATCATCCCTTCGGCGGTGGAATCCGCTACCCAGGTGAAAACCTTCCAGGGCCTCGGCGCCACCAGCCTGCTGATCCTGGTGGGGGTGGCGATCCAAACCGCCAAGCAGCTGCAGACCGCCGTGATCTCGCAGCGCTACGAGGGCATGGTGCGCCAGTGAGGCCCTGGCGCCGGCCTGAACCTGTTTTTCTCCGTCCAACTCGATTCCGTCGGCCATGAAGCAACGACTGCTGTTCCTCGGACCCCCCGGTGCCGGCAAGGGCACCCAGGCCCAGCGCCTGGCCGAGAGCCAGGGGCTGCTGCACCTCTCCACCGGCGACCTGCTGCGGGCTGAGGTGGCCGCCGGCACCGCCCTGGGTCAGGAGGCCGAAGCGGTGATGGCCCGTGGTGAGCTGGTGAGCGACGCCCTGGTGCTGGCCATCGTGCGCAGCCGCCTGGAGAGCCACGGCGGCGGCTGGTTGCTGGATGGCTTCCCCCGCAATGTGGCCCAGGCCGATGCCCTGGCGGCCCTGCTGGAGGAGCTGGGCCAGCAGATTGAACGGGTGGTGCTGATGGAGCTCGACGACGGCGTGCTCGTGCAGCGCTTGCTCAGCCGCGGCCGCGCCGACGACAACGAGGCGGTGATTCGCCATCGCCTCGAGGTGTATCGCCAGCAGACCGAGCCCCTGATCGCCTACTACCGCGAACGGGACCTGTTGGCGCCCGTGGAGGCGGCCGGCAGCGTGGAGGCCATTGGGGATCGGATCGCCAGCTTGCTGAGTTGACCCGTGTGGTAGGGTCGCGGTTTGCAAATTCGGAGAGACCGCCCCAATGAAGGTGCGCGCCTCAGTTAAGAAAATGTGCGACAAGTGTCGGGTGATTCGTCGCCACGGCCGGGTGATGGTGATCTGCGCCAACCCCAAGCACAAGCAGCGCCAGGGCTGATCCCTGGATGAGGTTTTCGCTGCCCCTTTGCGGGTTCTGGCCTCCCCTTCCCCTTTCGCCCCAGCCGGTCTGGCCCCTTGCGGCCGCCGTGCAACCGGGCCCTTCCCCTGCTCACCCCATCTTTCGTTTCTGTGGCTCGGATCGCCGGCGTTGATATTCCTCGCGACAAGAGGATCGAAATCGCCCTGACTTACGTCTACGGGATTGGCCTGACCACGGCCCAGAAGATCCTGTCCAAGACCGGTGTCAACCCCGACACCCGCGTCAAGGACCTCGATGACGCCGATGTGCAGAAGCTGCGCGGCGCCGCCGAGGCCTACACCCTCGAAGGCGATCTGCGCCGTCAGGAGGGCATGGCCCTCAAGCGCCTGCAGGACATCGGCTGCGTGCGCGGCCGTCGCCACCGTGCCGGCCTGCCCGTGCGTGGCCAGCGCACCCGCACCAACGCCCGCACCCGCCGCGGCGCCCGCAAGACCGTGGCCGGCAAGAAGAAGTAAGCCCCTGCCGATTCCGGCACGCTTCGCTGCTTCCCCACCGCTTGTTCAGCCCCTGCCGACTGGCCCCCATCCGGGCCGGCGTCACCAGGGGCTCCCCCCTCAGTCCCCCGATCACCTCCCTGCCCTTGCAGGGCCTTTCCCATGGCCAAGCCCGCCAAGAAATCCGGCGCCAAGAAGACCAAGCGCAATGTGCCCAATGGTGTGGCGCACATTCAGAGCACCTTCAACAACACCATCGTTTCGATCACCGACACCGCCGGTGAAGTGATCTCGTGGAGCTCCGCTGGAGCCAGCGGTTTCAAGGGCGCCCGCAAAGGCACCCCCTTCGCCGCCCAGACCGCCGCCGAAGCCGCCGCTCGCCGCGCCCTTGAGCAGGGGATGCGCCAGATCGAAGTGCTGGTGCGCGGTCCCGGTTCCGGCCGTGAAACCGCCATCCGCGCCCTGCAGGTGGCCGGCCTGGAGATCACCCTCATTCGCGACGTCACCCCCCTGCCCCACAACGGCTGCCGTCGTCCCAAGCGTCGCCGGGTCTGATCCGACGCCTTGACTCGCCCATTTCCGGGCACCGCCAACCTTCCGAGCTTCAGACCGTGCTGCAGTACCAGATCGATCGGGTTGAACACCAGGTCTCCGACGACCGTTTCCAGACCGGCGTCTTCGTCATTGGCCCGCTGGAGCGCGGCCAGGCGATCACCCTGGGCAACTCCCTGCGCCGTGTGCTGATGGGCGCCCTCGAGGGCAGCGCCATCACCGCCGTACGCATTGCCGGCGTCAACCACGAATACGCCACCGTTCCTGGTGTGCGCGAAGACGTGCTCGACATCCTGCTCAACTGCAAGGACGTCACCGTCAGCAGCCGCAGCCGTGAGCTGGAGATCGGCCGCCTCGTGGTCAACGGTCCCGCCACCGTGACCGCCTCCGACCTGCAGTTCTCCTCCCAGGTGAGCGTGATCGACGGCGGCCGTCCGATCGCCACCGTGGCCGATGGCTTCAGCCTCGAGCTTGAAGTGCACGTCGAGCGCGGTGTGGGCTATCGCCCCGTGGATCGCCGCAACGAGGACACCAGCGCCATCGATCTGCTGCAGATCGATGCCGTGTTCATGCCGGTGCGCCGCGTCAACTACAGCGTTGACGAGACCGCCGTGGGCGAAGGCGGGTCCGCCCGCGAGCGCCTGCGCCTGGAGATCGAAACCGATGGCTCCGTCACCCCCGACGACGCCATGGCCCAGGCGGCGAATCAGCTGATCGCCCTGTTCCAGCCCCTGGCCAGCCTCACCATGGTGGATGAGCCCGGCCTGGAGCCCGAGCCCTCCGCCGAGGCTCAGATCCCCCTCGAGGAGCTGAACCTCTCGGTGCGTGCCTACAACTGTCTGAAGCGCGCCCAGGTGAACTCGGTCTCCGATCTGATGGGCTTCAGCTATGAAGATCTGCTGGAGATCAAGAACTTCGGCTCCAAGTCAGCCGATGAGGTGATCGAGGCGCTCGAGCGCATCGGCATCTCCCTGCCCCAGAGCCGCGCCGGCGCCTGAGTCGCCCCGCTGCCTGACCCTCGACCCCCGATCCCTCGTTTCATTCCGTCTGAGCCATGCGCCACCAGTGCCGAGTTCCCAAGCTGGGACGCCCTGCCGACCAACGCAAAGCGATGCTGCGCGCCCTGACCACGCAACTGATCCGCGAAGGTCGGCTGACCACCACCAAGGCCCGTGCCAAGGCCCTGCGTGACGAAGCCGAGCGCATGATCAGCCTGGCCAAGGATGGCAGCCTCGCCGCCCGCCGCCGCGCCATCGGCTACATCTACGACAAGCAGCTGGTGCACGCCCTGTTCGACAAGGCCCAGGAGCGTTACGGCGACCGCAACGGCGGTTACACCCGCATCATCCGCACCGTGCCCCGCCGCGGCGACCACGCCGAGATGGCGATCATCGAGCTGGTCTGAGTCCCCTGGGCCGCATCGCCCTCTGCCTGCAGTACGACGGGGCGGCCTACTGCGGCTGGCAGCGCCAGCCCCGGGACCCCAGCGTGCAGGAAACCCTCGAAACGGCCCTGGCGGCGCTGGATCCCCAGCGGCCCGCCAGGGCCGTTGCTGCTGGGCGCACCGATTCCGGTGTGCACGCCGCCGGCCAGGTGGTGCACTTTGATGCGGCCGGGCCCATCCCCGCCCAGCGCTGGGCCGCCGCCTTGAATGGGCGCTTGCCGGCCTCCATCCGGGTGCGGGCGGCGGCGGCGGTGCCCAGCGATTGGCATGCCTGTTTTTCCGCCAGCTACCGGCGCTACCGCTACACCCTCTACAACGGGCGGCTGCCCAATCTGTTTCTGGCCCCCTGGAGCTGGCATCGCTATCGGCTGCCCCTGGATGAAGCGCTGATGCGCCAGGCCCTGGAGGGGATGCTGGGCGAGCACGATTTCGCCGCTTTTGAGCGGGCCGGCAGTGCCCGATCCCATTCCCGCACCACCCTGCAGGCGGTGAGCGTGCTGCGCCGCGGCGATCTGATCGAGGTGGAGCTGCAGGCCAGCGGATTTCTTTACGGCATGGTGCGCCTGGTGATGGGGCAGCTGGTGGCCCTGGCGGAGGGGCGCCTGAGCCTCGAAGCCTTCGAGCGCCGCTGGCGCAGTGGAGCCCGCGAGGAGGTGAAGGAGGCGGCGCCGCCGCAGGGGTTGTGCCTGCTGCGGGTGGGCTACCCGCAACCGGTGTTCCCCGCTACCGCCTGGTATGATTGCCAACCGCGGTTTTTGCTGGAGTGCCCTGACGCACCCCCCGCAGCATCCGTGCCCTCGACCCCTCCACCGGGGGGCCGTCAGGCGACGCGGTAGGTTCGCTCCATGAGCTTCAGTCGTCCGAGCGATCGGGCGCCCTGCCGTTCCAAGTCCAGACTTTCCGTCCAGACGCCCTGTCCCGCCCTGTCGCCCTTCTGCGGGTGATGGCGCCTTATCCGATCCGGCCCGCCGGTGCGATGAACAAGACTCTCGTCCCCCCTCAGGATCCCTCCAGTCGCCAGTGGTATCTGGTGGATGCGGAGAATCAGACCCTCGGCCGCCTCGCTAGCGAAGTGGCTTCCGTGCTGCGCGGTAAGAACAACCCCAACTTCGCCCCCCACATCGACGCCGGCGACTTCGTCGTGGTGATCAATGCCGAGAAGGTGAAGGTGAGCGGCAACAAGTTCACCCAGAAGGTGTATCGCCGCCACTCCGGTCGCCCCGGTGGCATGAAGACCGAGAGCTTCGCGGCCCTGCAGGCCCGCCTGCCCGAGCGCATCATCGAGAAGGCCGTGAAGGGCATGCTTCCCCACAACGCCCTCGGCCGCCAGCTGTTCCGCAAGCTGAAGGTGTACAAGGGAACTGAGCACCCCCACGCCGCCCAGCAGCCCCAGGCCCTCGCCCTCGACCCCGCCGCTTCCGCCCAATGAGCACCAACCAAGTCGTCTACTGGGGTACCGGTCGTCGCAAGACCGCTGTGGCCCGTGTGCGTGTTGTTCCCGGCACCGGCAGCGTGACCATCAACGGCCGCCCCGGCGACAACTACCTCAACTACAACCCCGTGTACCTGGCGGCGGTGAAGGCTCCCTTGCAGACTCTGGGTCTGGCCGGTGAGTACGACCTGCTGGTGAACGTGCGCGGCGGTGGCCTCACAGGCCAGGCCGATGCCATTAAGCAGGGTGCCGCCCGTGCCCTGTGTGAGCTGTCCTCGGACAACCGCAAGCCCCTCAAGACCGAAGGGCACCTCAGCCGCGACCCCCGCGCCAAGGAGCGCCGCAAGTACGGCCTCAA
>JBEIQU010000017.1:0-14973 GCA_040376355.1 Prochloraceae cyanobacterium
GCCTGGGGCAGACCCGCCAGGGCGAGATCCCCCAGCAGATCCAGGAGCTTATGGCGCACCGGTTCATCGGCAAAGCGCAAGGGCGGATTCAGCCAGTGATCGCCATCGCAGACCAGGGCGTTCTCCAGGGCTCCTCCCTGAATCAGGCCGGCTGCCCGCAGCTGCTCCACCTGCTCGCGGAAGCCGAAGGTGCGGGCCGGTGCAATGTCGCGCACAAAGGCCGCCGGGGTGAGCTCAAGGCTGAAGAACTGGCGGCCGATGGCGGCCTGGGGGAACTCGATGGCGGCGGCGAGGCGCAGACGATCACTGGGCAGAGCGGTGACGAAGCTCTGGCCGTGCTGCAGGGTGATCGGCCGGCTCAGGGGCTCAGGAACCGGACGGCTGCCAAGACCCTGCAGTCCTGCCTCGGCAATCGCCTCCACCCAGGGTTGGGCGGAACCATCGAGCAGCGGGATCTCATCACCCTCCACCAGCAGGGTCACGGCAGTGAGGCCCACGCCCGCCAGGGCTGCCAGCAGGTGCTCCACCGTGGCCAGGCGGCGCTGGTCCAACTGCAGGGCCGTGCAGAGCTGGGTTTCACACACCTGGGCCGGGTGCAGCCGCTGCAGGGGCGCCGCGGGTTGATCCAGCCAGCCCACGTGGAAGCCGGGCTGATCGCTGGGCTCGAGCCGCACCCGCGTCTGGGCACCGCTATGCAAGCCCACACCCTGGCGCTCCACCGAGCCGGCCAGGGTGTGGGCCTTGGAGTAGTCGCTGGGCCAGGGGTTCATCGGCAAGTGCTCAGAACTTCCAACCCACACCGAGGTTGAAGCGCCAGTTGCTGGTGAAGTTCTGGGTGGCCGCCTCCAGACGCAGGGGGCCCACCGGGGTGGTGACGATCAGACCAGCCCCTGGGGACGAACCGGAGCCGGCTTTTTGCAGGATGCCGCCGGGGTTGCCGGTCACATTGGCCTGGGTGTTGAAGGTGGTGCCGCCATCGATGAACACCTCCCCGCTGATGATGCTGAAAATCGGGAAGCGGTATTCGATCGTCGCTTCGCCGAAGCTCTTGCCCACGCCCAGGTCGCAGTCGTAGTAGCCGCGAACGGAGTTGTTACCCCCCAGGCAGAAGGCTTCGTACACCGGCAGCTGGCCAACGTTGGTGCCCAGCGAGAGCTGGAAGGCCAGGGCCTGGTTGCAATCCTTCTTCTGGCCGGGCTTGGGGCGACAGCCCTTGTAGAGCTTCAGCCAGTTCACCGGGATGAAATGGGTGCCGCTGGCCCGCATGCGGTTGAAGGTGGGGGAGTTCTGGCCCACCGACACGAACTGCTCGGTGCCGAGGCTGAGGAAGTTGCCGGAGGTGGGATTGCGCGGGTCGTTGAGGGTGGTCATGGTGGCCGCCACCCTCACCCCGAGCAACGGGTTGCTGGTGGCGCCGTTTTGGCAGTTGAAGGCAATACAGATGACGTTCTGCACCTGGGTGTTGCCACCGCTGAAGGTGTTGGTCGCAGCCGCGTAGGGCATCGACTGCCCGCCGAAGTTCATCGGCCGGGCTTCCTGGGCGTTCACCCCCACCACCAGCGACCAGGGGGCCTTCTTGAACGGGTCGCCGCCGTTCAACGGCCGCACGAACGACACCGTGGCGCCGGTGCGCTGGATGGCCACGGTGTTGCCATCCAGGGTGAAAAAGGGTGAGCCGTTGGAGGCGTTGGTGTAGGCGGTTGCGGTGGGGCTGGCGTTGAAGAAGCCGCTGGAGACTTTGGAAACGGTGGAGAAGTAGCCGTTGTTCTGGCTCTGCAGGAGCTGGGGAACGTCGCGGCTCAGGTACACCTTGGTGCGGAAGGCGGTGCGGTACTTATCGCCCTTCAACCAGGGGTCCGTGAAGGACACGTCCGCCAAACCACCGAACTGGCCATAGGTGAGGTTTAGGGCCGCATCCCAGGCGCGGCCGCCCAGGTTGTTGTCCTGCAGCTGCACCTGGCCGAACACACCCTGGCTCTGGCTGTAGCCGATACCGCCGGAGAGGGAGCCGGTGGACTGCTCGACGATGCCGAGCACGATCGTGACTTCACCGGGGTTGCCGGCAACGGGCCGCAGGGTCACCTTGACGTCGCCGAACAGGCCGGTGCCGTAGAGGCGCTTGATGTCCTCCTCCAGCTGGCGCCGGTTGAACGGATCGCCCGGTTTGATCGAAATCTCGCGGGTTACCACCCAGGGCTTGGTTTTGCCCTTGATCGGTTGGCCCTTGTCGTTGGTGCTTTCCCCCTCCTTGTTGAGGAACTGCACCTCCACACCGGCCACACTGCCCTCCTTCACCAGCAGCTGCACCACCCCAGCGGGGCTGACGCGGGTGGGGCCGCTGATGCGGGCCAGGGAATAGCCCTGGTCGGCGTACCAGCGCTGCAGCTCCGCGATCCGCGACTGCAGGGCATTGAGGTTGAGGGTTTTGCCGTAATCCGCCGCAAAGGTGTTGGGGATCAGGGTGGGGGGAATCTTGGTCTTGCGGCCGACCCCATCGAGCTCCACCTTGGTGAGCACGGGGTTGGGCACCACCGTCACCACCAGCTGCACCCCCAGGGGGCTGTCCACGGGCTGGATGCGCACATCGGCAAACCAGCCGGTGGCGTAGATGGCGGAGAGATCGCCTTGGAGCTCACTGCGGGTCACGCGGGACCCCGGGCGCGTGGCCATGGCGTCGTACACCGCCAGATCCAGCCGCTCCCGTTCCGGGTGGCCCGCGGTGCCCTTCACCACCACTTCGCTGATCAGCACCTTCGGCTCAGGCTTGGCCTGCGGCGCCAGCGATGGAGAGGCCGTGGGTGACTCAGCTGCGGGCGATCCGGGGCGGTTGGCGGGAGCCTGACCGGGCTGGGCCAGGGCAGGGCCCGCGGCCACAACAGCACCCATGGCCAACGGCACCAGCCACTGCCTCCCAAGGGCGCTGCGGAGCCGCGGCAGGCGACTCTGAGCTGTGCTGGGTGCAGCCATGGGGAGGGCGTCGGGGGCGGACAGGCCGCAAAGTCCGACGAACTTACTTGCCTAAACGGGGGTTCGGGCACGCACCCTGGACCCGTTTGAGAACCTCCCCGTAGGCCTCCACAACGCCGCCCAGGTCCTGGCGGAAACGGTCCTTGTCCAGGATGCGGTCCTGGGCATCGGCCACCTGGAGGTCCCACAGGCGACAGGTATCGGGGCTGATCTCATCGGCTACCACCAGTTCACCGCTGGCGGTGAAGCCCAGTTCGATCTTGAAATCCACCAACTGCAACTGAATCGCGGCGAAGAAGCGCCGCAGGCTGGTGTTCACCGCCAGGGCCAGCCGCTCCAGCTGCTGGCGCTGGTCAGCGCTGAGCAGGCCCAGGCGCTCCAGGCGAGCATCGGTGAGCAGGGGGTCGCCAAAGGCGTCGTCCTTGTAATACAGATCCAGCAGCGGTGGATCCAGCGGCGTGCCGGGCTCGATCGGCATCTGCTTGCAGAGCGAACCGAAGGCGGTGTTGCGGATCACCACCTCCACCGGCACGATCCGCACCGGCCGCACATGCATCCAATTGGCCTGGGGCATGCCCAGGTAATGGGTGGGAATGCCATCGCGCTCCAGCAGCTCGAACAGGCGGGCAGAGATCTGGCAGTTGAGCTCCCCCTTTCCCGCCAGCTGCGCCTTCTTAAGGGCGTTAAAGGCGGTGGCGTCGTCCTTGTATTCCACGGCCACCAGGTCGGCCTGATCGGTGGCATACACCCGTTTGGCCTTGCCTTCGTAAAGCAGGGATCCGAGGCTGATGGCAGTCATGGCAGGGATGGGGCGTGGCCCCCAGGCTGACGGGGGGAGCGCAGCTGCTGCTGCAATTGGGCGGTGCGGCCCAGCTGAGCAGGATCCTGCCGCTTCAGCTGCCACTCGCTATAGGCATCGTCCACCCGCTGGCTGAGGCGCTGCAGACGCTGCTCCGCCCGGCCGGCCCACAGGCCCTCCGCCTGCAGCAAGCGCCGTTGATCATCGAGCAGGGCGAGGGCCAGGCCCCAGGCCTGGGCAGCAGCGGCCTGATCCAGGGCCCGCTCCAGCAGGGCATCGCGCTCCTGGGCCGGCAGGGTGTTCAGCAAGGCCACCGCCTGCTGCAGCCGCTCAGCCGCCACACGGCCCGGCATGCGGCCCGCCAGCAGGGCCGCGGCCGCCTCCCGCTCCCGGCCCAGCACCACCAGATGATCGGCGTACACATCCAGCGCCGGCAGGGTCTCCAAGGTGCCGTCCTTGCGCAGCTGCAGCGGCAGGGGAACGGTCTCGAGCCGGGCCAGGTTGCCCTGGGCCAGCCGCTCGAGGGCCTCCACAGCCATGGCGTGGTGCAGGCCGGCCCGGGCGGCACGCCAGCGCATCAGCCACCACTGCTCCTGCTCCAGGCCGGGGCGGGGGCCATAGCGATTGAGCACCGCCAGGGCCCCATCGGGGGCCAGGCAGGTGAGCAGCGCGTTGGCGTTCACCAGCACCACCGACAGGGGCTGCGGCGCGGGCGCCGCCGTGAGCAGCCGGGCCTGCAACAGCTGCAAGCGTTGGTCAAAGCCGAACGCGGCGGCCTCGCGGCAGGCAAGGTTGAGGGCCTGCAGGTCGTTGCCCTTGAGGAGGGCCAGAAACTGCGCCTCCGGCATGCTGCCGGGCACCACCGGAGCGGTGGGCCCCAACTTGCGCACCACGGGCTTGGCGGGCAGCAGATCGCCGATCAGTGGGATCTTGGCGAGGGCCGGTGCCGTGGTGCCGCCTAGCAGAAGCGCTGCCCCGGCTGCCCCCAGGGCCCAGCGGCGGCGGCGCCTCAGGGCCGAGGTGACGGCCGGCGTGTAAAGAAGAGATGGCACCGGCTGGGGTTCTCTGGGGCACAACCTAGGGGACCCCGCCCAGGTGAAACACCGCCCTTCGGCCACCGCCTGACCCTCCCCATGAGCAGCGCTGCATCCCTGGCGAGTCCCACCCGCGTGCTGGTGGTGGGGGGCGGCGGCCGCGAAAACGCCCTGGCCTGGGCTCTGCGCCGCAGCCAGGGGGTGGAGCAGGTCTGGATCGCCCCAGGTAACGGCGGCAGCGGCGACCTGGAGGGGTGTGAGCAGCTGGCCATCGCCGACAGCGACCACGACGCCCTGTTGGAGGCCTGCCGCAGCCGTGCCATCGAGCTGGTGGTGGTGGGTCCGGAAGCTCCTCTGGCGGCGGGCCTGGCGGATCGGCTGCGGGCTGGGGGCTTCGCCGTGTTCGGCCCCGGGGCCGATGGCGCCCAGCTGGAGGCCAGCAAACAGTGGGCCAAGGCCTTGATGGTGGAGGCCGGTGTGCCCACCGCGGGCTACTGGCCGGCCAACAGCCGTGAGCAGGCCCTGGCGGCCCTGGAGGCCCAGGGCAAACCGCTTGTGGTGAAGGCCGATGGCCTGGCCGCCGGCAAAGGCGTGACCGTGGCCGACAGCATCGAGGAGGCCCGCGCCGCCATCGAGGAGATCTTCGCCGGCCGCTTCGGCGCCGAGGCCTCCCTGGTGTTGGAGGAGCGCACCGAGGGGCCGGAGGTGTCGGTGTTCGCCCTCACCGATGGCGAGCGCATGGTGTTGCTCCCCCCCGCCCAAGACCACAAACGCATCGGCGAAGGGGACACGGGCCCCAACACCGGTGGCATGGGGGCCTATGCGCCGGCACCGCTGCTGGATCAGGCGGGGCTGGAGCAGGTGCGGCAACAGGTGCTGGAGCCCACCCTGCAGGCCCTGCGGGCCCGCGGCATCCACTACCGCGGCGTGATGTACGCCGGCCTGATGCTCACCGCCGACGGACCGAGCGTGATCGAGTTCAACTGCCGCTTCGGCGATCCGGAATGCGAAACCCTGATGCCGCTGCTGGGGCCGGAGCTGGCCCAGGTGCTGCTGGCCTGCGCCACCGGCCAGCTCGACCGGGCCCCCAGCCTGAGCATCGCCCCGCTCTGCAGCGCCTGCGTGATTGCCGCCGCCCATGGCTACCCCGGCACGATCCGCAGCGGCGATCCGATTGAAGGGGCCGTGCCCCCCGACCCGCAGGTGCAGCTGTTCCATGCGGGCACGCGGCGCCAGGCCGATGGCCGTTGCGTCAGCAGTGGCGGCCGGGTGCTGGCGGTGGTGGCCCAGGCGGACGACTTCGATGCCGCCTTCGAGCGGGCCTATCGGGCCCTGGAGCAGGTGCACTTCGACGGCATGACCGTCCGGCGCGACATCGGCCACCAGGTGCGGACTCCCTAAGCTGCCGGCGCCTACACCACCCCCGTGAGCAGCACCTCCGCCGAAGCACCTCTGAGCTGGTGGCAGCGGCTGGGCCGCTGGTGGGCGGAATTCAGTCTGCAAACCAAGCTGCTGGCGGCCGCCACCCTGGTGGTGAGCCTGGTGATGGCGGCCATCGCCTTCTTCGCGCTCAACGGCATCCAGGCGGATGTACGCATGAGCGACACCCGCTTCGCCCGCGACCTGGGCCTGCTGCTGTCGGCCAACGTCACCCCCTTGGTGGCCGAGGGCAACGACCGGGAGCTGGCGGCGGTGGCGGAGCGGTTCTGGAAGTCGAGCCGCAGCCTGCGCTACATCTTCTTCGCCGATCCCGACGGGATCATCTACCTCGGCATCCCCATCAGCGGCACCAGCGGCGGCAGTGAACTGCTGCTCAGCCGCCGGCTGGAGCTGCCCCAGGACCTGCTGCAACGCAGCCAGGGGCCACTGATCCGCCAGCACCTGAGCCCCGACGGGCAGGTCACCGATGTGTTCGTGCCGCTGGTGGCGGGCGATCGCTACCTGGGGGTGCTGGCCCTGGGCATCAACCCCAACGAAGCGGCCCTGGCCAGCGCTGCCCTGAGCCGCGAAGTGACGGTGGCGGTGTTCATCTCCATCTGGGTGCTCGTGATCCTGGGGGCCGTGTTCAATGCCCTCACCATCACCCAGCCGGTGAAGGAGCTGCTGCGGGGGGTGCGATCCATCGCCACCGGCGATTTCGAGGCCCGCATTGCCCTCCCGGTGGGCGGCGAACTCGGGGAACTGCTGGAGGGCTTCAACGACATGGCGTCCCAGCTGGAGGCCTACAACGAAGCCAACATCGAAGAGCTCACCGCCGCCCAGGTGAAGCAGCAGTCCCTGATCGCCACCATGGCCGATGGGGCGCTGCTGCTGGATGCGGAAGGCCGGCTGGTGCTGGTGAATCCCACGGCCCGGCGGCTGTTCCGCTGGGAGGGCCGCAAGTTGGAGGGGAACCTGGTGAGCGAGGAGCTGCCGGAGGTGCTGGCCCTGGAGCTGCAGGCCCCCCTCGACAACCTGCTCAGCGGCGACAAGGACAGCAGCGATGTGCGCTGCAGCTTCGGCGAGCCTCCCCGCACCCTGCGGATCGTGCTGCAGTCCGTGCGGGATGCCAGTGGCGAAAGCCTCAAGGGCATCGCCGTCACCATCCAGGACCTCACCCGAGAAGTTGAACTCAACGCCGCCCAGAGCCGTTTCATCAGCAACGTCTCCCACGAACTGCGCACGCCGCTGTTCAACATCAAGAGCTACGTGGAGACCCTGCACGACCTCGGAGATCAACTCAGCGAAGAGGACCGCAAGGAATTCCTGGCCATCGCCAATGCCGAAACCGACCGGCTCACCCGGCTCGTGAATGACGTGCTCGATCTCTCACGGCTGGAGAGCGATCGGGTCTGGGCCATGGGGCCGGTGGAACTGCGGCCCGCCATGGAGCAGACCCTGCGCAACTACCGCCTCAACGCCGAAGACAAGGGGGTGGATCTGCAGCTGGCGGTGGACGAGCAGCTGCCGGCCGTGCGCGGCAACTGGGATCTGCTGCTGCAGGTGTTCGACAACTTGGTGGGCAACGCCCTCAAGTTCACCGCCGGCGGGGGCAGCCTCAAGCTCACCGCGTACCCCTGGCCCGACATCTGCACCCTCGACCCCAGCACCGCCCCCAGCAGCGACAACCCCACCTGCGCGCTCACGGCACCGCTGCCACGGCTGCGGGTGGAAATCGCCGACAGCGGCGCCGGCATCTCCCGGGAAGACCAGCAGCGCATTTTCGAACGCTTCTACCGGGTTGAGAACGCCGTGCACACGGAAGTGGGCACCGGCCTGGGGCTCTCCATCGTGAAGGGCATCCTGGAGAAACACGGCAGCGGCGTGCGCATGGCCAGCGAACTGGGGGTGGGCACCACCTTCTGGTTCGACCTGCCCCTGGCCCAGTCCGATGAGGACGAGCTACGGCTGGAGCTGGAGCGGCGCGAGCTGGCCTAGACGCGTCTTGGCATAGACGCGAACGGGCCTAGAGCCGTTCGTCGCCGGAGACCCCCTGCACGATCCGCGACAGCTCGCTGCGCTCATCGGTGCTGATCCGGTGCGGCACGCCGCTGATGATCCGCTCGAAGTTGGAGAACGAATCTTTGATCTCCGGGCCGTTACCCGTGATCATGAATTCGCGGATGCCCTTGTCGTGCCAGGAGCCCCGCATCTTGAACACGTTGAGAGCACGGGCCATCTCACCGCGGATCTCCACGTACTGGAGCAGCAGGATCGTGTCAGTGATGGTGGAGATGTGGGAGTCGGTGATCGAGTGGCTGCCCATGAACTCCTCAGAGGTGTTCGTAAAGAAGCCGGCGATCTCCTCCTGCTTGGCATAGCCCGTCACGCCGATCACAAACTGGCGGAAGGCGTTATGGCTGACGCCCCGGGCCAGGGCTGAGAGCGAGTCGATCGCCATGCGTGAGGGCTTGAACTCGCCGATTTCAGTCTTGATGATCTGCAGGTGATCCTCCAGACCCGTGGATTCGGGATAGGCGCAGATGATCTTGAGCAGCCCATCGCGCTCCATCTGCTCAAAATCAATGCCCCAGCTGGTGGCGTTGCGCAGCAGCTGGGCGCGGGATTCCTCATAGGCAAACAGAATCGCCCGCTCTTTGTTGGCGCAGGCGTTCTCCACGAATTTGCTCACCAGCAGCGTCTTGCCGGTGCCGGTGGCGCCGGTCGCCAGGATGATCGAATCCTTGAAGAAGCCGCCGCCACACATCTCGTCGAGCCGCGGCACCCCGGAGCTCACGCGCACATTGGAACTGCGCTGCGTGAGCCGCATCGCCCCCAGCGGAAAGATGCTGATGCCGTGGGACCCCATGGTGAAGGGGAACTCCCCCTTCATGTGGGTGGTGCCGCGCAACTTGAGGATTTCCACCGTGCGGCGCCGGCGCTCCCCTTCGAGCACATTGCGCAAGATCACCACGTTGTCGGAGACGAACTCCTCGACGCCATAGCGGGCAATCGGGCCGTATTCATCGATGCGCTCGGTGGTCATCACCGTGGTCACACCGATCTCCTTGAGCCGGGCAATCAGCCGGAAGATCTCGCGACGCACCACCGACACGGCGTCGTATTGCTGGAACACCGCCGTGATCGAATCGATCGCCACTCGGCGCGCCTTGTACTTGCGGATGGCGTAGTTGATCCGCTCGATCAGCCCGGAGAGGTCAAAACTACCGGCCACATCCTGGCCTTCCGGATCGGGAGAGGCATCGAGAATGAACAGCTTGTCCTGCTCCACCATCTCCTGCAGGTTCCAGCCAAAGCTGGAGGCGTTGCGCAGGATATCGAGGGGGGATTCCTCGAAGGTCACGAAGATCCCCGGCTCGTCAAACTGGCGAATACCGTTGTAGAGAAAATTCAGCGAAAAGACGGTTTTACCGGTGCCCGAAGTGCCGCTGATCAGGGTGGAGCGACCGATCGGCAGGCCACCCTGACAGATGTCATCAAAGCCCTCAATTCCGGTGGGCAGCTTCTGCACCGAGGAGAGCAAATTCTGGGAGCTGGGATCCTGCATGGAACGGGTAGCCTTAAGGGAAATCTAGGTAGAACGCGTAGCGGAGGCAGCAAGACAACCGTTCACATCGGCTCCCCCTCGGCGTAATCCGAGCCGGTGGGATCCCCCATGGCCTCATCATTGAGCTCCTCATAGAGAAGGTCGAGACCGATCAGCACCCGCTCCCGGTCGGAGAGGTCGCCGATGATGCGCCGCACTGGCGGCGGCAGGATCTTGGCCAACGTGGGGGTGGCCAGGATCTTGTCCTCCTCCGCCAGCTGCGGATTCTTGAGCACATCAATCACCTTCAGGGCGTAGACCCCACGGAATTCGGTGTCGAGGATGTTGCGCAGCGTTTTCAACGCCCGCATGGAATTGGGGGTATTCCCCGCCACGTACAACTTGAGGATGTAGGTCTTGCGCGGACTCATTTAGATCACCTCCTGGGTGGGCAGCTGGCCGTCGTCGTTGGAATTGGGATCTTGAGCGAATGCTTCGGGTACGACCCGAAGCGGCACATCGGGCGGTACCGAGCGGCGATACATCTCACAGAGGTGGGCCATGACATCAAGCAGCGCCAGGCGGTAGTCCTGCAGGAAATCGTTCTTGTGACCCTCCAGCTTGAGCTGCTTCCAGAAGACGTCAATCAGGTCGACGTGAATTTCCACCACCTTGTTGACGGGCAGATCGCTGAAGAAGGCGCTGTGCACAAAGCTCTCGATCGCCTGGTTGGCGGCGGCCGGATCCTTGAAGTAGCTGATCAATAGATCGCGGTAACTGCGCTCTAGTGACCGCAACAGCTCATCGCGCTCCGGCTGAGGCAGGTTGCGCAGGAACAGCGAGGGGTCGCGCTTGTAGAACACCCCCAGGTAGCCCAGCCGCCCCTGCAAGCGGTTGGTGAGCCGCCAGGGCTCCGGGGTAGCAGGGGTTACCCCGGCCTCCCCCTCGGGCCCCGCTGCGCCCGAGAACCCCCGGCGCAGGAAACGGGACACCGCCGCATCCACGCTGTAGGTGATCTGCTCCAGCTGGTCCTCGGGGAGATGCACCTCCGCCTCGTGGTAGTCAACGCGGCCGCTCACCTCACCCACCACCACCGCGGGCAGCACCAGACCCTGGTTGCGCAGGTCGTCGTAGACCTGCGGCGAGATCGACCCTTGCTGCAGCAGCACCACATCAAAGGTGTCGCGACGCTGGATGAGCTCCTGCACCGGATCGGGCAGGGAGCCCAGATCCTCGAGGCGATACCGCCCACCCTTGAGCCAGCTGCGGCAGGCGCGCTCGAGGCGGGGATCTGAGAGCAGCGAGGCGATCGTGAGAGCCGGCTGGGACATGAGCCGTGGTCAGGCCCTGGCAACGACCACAGTGTTGACGACACGGAGGTCAACAGTGGAAGATCATTGTTTGTCTTTCGATTGCCGTGCGGCAGGCCGAAAGGCTGGCCCTGTGCCCGCCTGCCTGTCCACGCCCCGACTCCCATGAGTACAGACGCCCAAGCCGCCACCAACGCGGGCCCTTACGCCATCGTTGAGACCTCCGGAACCCAGGTGTGGGTTCAGCCCAACCGCTACTACGACCTCGACCGCATCCATGCGGAGGTGGACAGCAGCGTCACCCTGGAGAACGTTCTTCTGGTGAACGACGGCAACGCCGCCAACGTGGGTCAGCCCTATGTGAAGGGTGCCACCGTGGAACTGCAGGTGATGGCCCACCGCCGCGGTCCCAAGGTGATCGTGTACAAGATGCGCCCCAAGAAGAAGACCCGCCGCAAGAACGGTCACCGGCAGGAACTCACCCGGGTGATGGTCAAGGCCATCAAGGTGGGTGGCAAAGCCCTGGCCTGATCCGCAGCAGCGTTCCGACACCCGATTTTTTCTGAACCATGGCCCACAAGAAAGGCACCGGCTCCACCCGCAACGGCCGCGACTCCAACTCCAAGCGCCTCGGCGTCAAGCGTTACGGCGGTGAAACCGTGAGCGCCGGCTCCATCCTGATCCGCCAGCGCGGCACCTCGGTGCTGCCCGGTGTGAACGTGGGTCGCGGCGCCGATGACACCCTGTTCGCCCTGGTGGACGGCATCGTGAGCTTCGACACCATCAAGCGCGGCCTGCGCACCCGCAAGCGCATCAACATCGCCGTCGGCTGAGCCGCGCCGACAACGCAATCCCCCCCAGCCGGTGCCCCCAGGGCGCCGGCTTTTTTATGGGCGGCTGCTGATGGCAGCATGGGCGGCTGGCCCGCCTGAAGAGCACCTTGACCTGCGGCTTTCTGGTGCTCGACAAGCCGGCCGGTCTGAGCTCCCACGGCTGCGTCAGCCGCGTGCGGCGCGCCTATGGGCTGAAACGGGTGGGCCATGGCGGCACCCTGGATCCCGCCGTGACCGGTGTGCTGCCCATCGCCCTGGGCCCCGCCACGCGCCTGCTGCCCTACCTCAGCGGCGACAAGGCCTACCGCGGGCGCATCCAGCTCGGGCTCAGCACCGACAGCGACGACCTGGAGGGCATCCCGCTGCAGCAACGCCCTTGGCCAGAGCTCGACGCCGCCGATCTGGAGCAGACCCTAGAGCGCTTCCGCGGCGCCATTGACCAGCGCCCACCTGCCGTTTCAGCGGTGCACGTGAACGGCCAGCGGGCCTACAAGCTGGCGCGCCAGGGGGAGCAGCTCCACCTGCCGGCCCGCCCCGTCACCATCCACCGCCTGGAGCTGCTGGCCTGGGATCCGGTGCTGGGGCAGCTGGAGCTGCGGGTGGGCTGCTCCGCCGGCACCTACATCCGCTCCCTGGCCCGCGACCTCGGGGAACTGTTGGGCTGCGGCGGCTGCCTGGCCAGCCTGCGCCGCACCGAGGCTCTGGGCTTTGATCTGCACCAAAGCGTGCCCCTTGAGGCGCTGGATCAGGCCACCCCGCCGCCGCTGGTCTCCCCCCTGCAAGCCCTGGCCCACCTGCCCCAGCATCAGCTAGGCAGCGACGATCTACCGGGCTGGCGCTGCGGCCGTAGCCAGCCCTGCGGGCAGGTGTTGGCGCTGGACACCGCGGTGGTGGTGGTGGGCCCGGATGGCAACCTGGCGGGCATGGCCCGGATGCAGAGCGAGGGCCAGCTGCAGCCGCGGCTGGTGCTCGACGCCGCGGGCTGATCCCTCGCCTCCTCGCTTCCGCTCGCACATGGCCGGCCATAGCCGATGGGCCCAGATCAAACGCACCAAGGCGGTTGTGGATGCCAAGCGCGGCGCCGTGTTCACCCGCCTGGGGCGCGAAATCATGGTGGCGGCCCGCTCCGGAGCCGACCCCGCCGGCAATTTCCAGCTGCGCACCGCCATCGAGAAAGCCAAGGCGGCCCGGGTGCCCAACGCCAACATCGAACGGGCCATCGCCAAGGGGGCCGGCCAGGGGGGCGCTGACGGCAGCCAGTTTGAGGAGGTGCGCTACGAGGGTTATGGCCCCGGCGGGGTGGCGGTGCTGATCGAGGCGCTCACCGACAACCGCAACCGCACCGCCGCGGAGCTGCGGCTGGCCTTCAGCAAGCACGGCGGCAACCTCGGCGAAACCGGCTGCGTGGGCTACCTGTTCGACCACCGCAGCGTCGTGCGTCTGGAGCAGGACGACCTGCAGGAAGAGGCGCTGCTGGAGCAGCTGCTGGCCTTGGAGGACGGGGGCGGCCCCCAGGTCCTGGGGTATGAGCTCGACCCCCAAGGGGCCGAGGTGATCAGCCCGTTCGAGCAGCTGGAGGCCCTGCAGGATCACCTGCGTCAGCAGGGGCTGCCCGTGGCCAGCTGGGAGCACCGCTGGATCGCCCAGACCCCCTGCGCGGTGAGCGACGCGGACACCCTGCGGGCCTGCCTGCGCCTGCTCGATGCGCTCGAAGAGCTGGACGACGTGCGCAGCGTGACCAGCAACCTGGAGGCGGACGAGGCGCTGCTGCAGGCGGTGGTCAGCTGAGGGGCAACGCTGAGGCGGCGTCGGCGTCCACCAGGATGCGCAGACCGGGATGCCCCTGCAGCCAGCTGGCCGGCCTGTCCGGGCCGGGCGGCTCCAGGAGGCACCGGCGCAGGATCTCCGCTTTGGCGGCGCCCGTGACCACCAACAGCAGCCGGCGGGCGATGCGGATGTCGGCGGTGCCGAGGGTGATGGCCTGCAGCGGCACCGCGGCCGGATCGCCACCGAAGGCGGCGGCGTTCTGGCGTCGTGTCGCCTCACTGAGGACCAGGCTGCGGCAGGGGGCATTCGCCGGGCAGGGGGGCTCGTTGAAACCCACATGGCCGTTGTTGCCCAGGCCCAGGAGCTGGAGCTGGATGCCCCCGGCCGCCCGCACAGCGGCGCCGTAGCGCTGCGCCTCCGCCTGCGGATCGGCTGCCTGCCCATTGGGCAGCTGCAGGGCTCCGGCTGGCAGGGCGAGGGGCGTGGTGAGCTGCTCCTGCATGAACCGGGCGAAGGAGGCCGGATCCGCGGGCCCCAGGCCCACATATTCATCGAGGTTGAAACTGCGCCAGCCCGCCAGCAGCCCCTGCCGTTCCTCGGCGGGCAGGGCTCCGAGCTGCTGCCGCAGGGCCCCGTAGACCGGCACCATCGTGCGGCCGGTGGCCAGACCCAGGGTGTCGCCGTCCCGCAGGGCCTGGAGCAGGATCGCCGCCACCCGCTCCGCCACGGCGGCGGCATCGGCCTCCACCTGCAGACCCGCTGGCGCCAGGGTGGAGAGGCTGATCAAGGGGATACGGCCACGGCCTTCGCCTGCTCCTGCGCCGAGCCTGGCCCAAGCCCGGCGATGGCCGCCAGCTGGCCGTAGGGGCGCAGCTGGGTGCCGCGGTAGTAGTGGCGCAGGATCGCCGCGAAGCTCTCCCCCTGGCGGGCCAGGCCCAGGGCGCCCCACTGGCTCATGCCGATGCCATGGCCGTAACCGCGGCCCACGGCCACCAGCTGCAGCACCTCCAGCGTGGGGGCTGCCGGCGGCGGCTGGGTCACGGCGGGGCGGGGGGCCCGGGGTACGGCGGCCAAGGGGGATTCCGCGGGGGGAGCCGCCATCGGCGCCAGCTCGAAGCGCACCCAGGTGCTCTTGAGCCCCAGGCGGCTGCGCAATTGGGCGCCACTGAGCAGCAGCTGGCCTGAGGACCCAAGCTCCAGGGCCTGGCGCTCCCGGCGCGTGGCGGTGGTCGAGTCCTCCTTACTGGCCGTGACGCCGAACAATTCGGGGAAGGCGCGGCCCAGGCGAGCCGCATCC
>JBEIQU010000135.1:0-4996 GCA_040376355.1 Prochloraceae cyanobacterium
ACCCCGTGCTGATCGTCTGCGCCTCCGGCGGTGCCCGCATGCAGGAGGGGATGCTCTCGTTGATGCAGATGGCCAAGATTTCCGGGGCCCTCGACCGGCACCGCCAGGCCAACCTGCTCTACATCCCCCTGCTCACTCACCCCACCACCGGAGGGGTGACCGCCAGCTTCGCCATGCTCGGTGACCTGATCCTGGCGGAACCGAAGGCCCTAATCGGATTTGCCGGCCGGCGCGTGATTGAGCAGACCCTGCGGGAAAAACTGCCCGAGGATTTCCAGACCGCCGAATACCTGCGGGACCATGGCTTTGTGGACCACATCGTGCCCCGCACCAAGCTGCGCAGCACCCTGACCAGCCTGATGGCGATTCACGGCTGCGCCAAGCCGGTGGCCGCTTGAGGCGCCTGCTGGCGGCGCTCTGCGCCGTGCTGCTGCTGCTGGCCTCCCCCGCCTGGGCCGGACCGGTCGACTGGCACGAGGTGGCCCAGGGCCCCGAGGGACGCCAGTGGTGGGATGCCGGCAGCCTGCGGATCAACCGCGATGGCAACCTCACTGTGCTGAGCCGCTTCCAGCCGGCCCCACCCGCCGATCAACCCCTGAACCGGGATGGCAGCGAACCGCGGCCGCCCGCCAGTGACCTCTACGTGATGGAGATCGACTGCGGCCAGGATCTGTACCGCGACACCTCGATCAACGGCATTCCCCAGTGGGGCAGCAGCTGGCAGGTGGTCCGGGGTGATGGCTTGATCGAAACCACGATCAGGGCGGTGTGTGCCGCCGGGGCCGACCTGCTGGCAGGCTCCTGATCCGCACGTTTCCCCCGCCATCCCCGTGACCGCGCCCACCCCCTCCTCCGCCCCGAGCCCGCGGCCCCTGGGGGTCGCCCTGGTGGGGCTGGGGTTCGGTGAAAAGGTGCATCTCCCGGCACTGCTGGATTGCCCGCTCACCGAACCGGTGGCCCTGTGGCATCACCGGCCCGAGCGGCTGGAACAGGCCCGGGCAGCCACTGGTCTGCCAGGTTTCGAGCGCTTCGACGCCCTGCTGGAGGACCCGCGCGTTCAGGCCCTGGTGATCGCCACACCGCCGGAGCCCCGCTTTGCCCTGGCCCAGGCCGCCATCGCCGCCGGCAAACACCTGCTGCTGGAAAAGCCCGTAGCCCTCGACGCCCCCCAGATCGAGGAGCTGCAACGCCAGGCCCTATCGGCCGGCGTAACCGTGGCGGTGGATTTTGAATACCGCGCTGTTCCCGCCTTCCAACAACTGGCGGGGCTACTGCAGCAGGGGGCCGTGGGGGAGCCCTGGCTGATCAAGCTCGATTGGCTCATGGGCAGCCGCGCCGATGGCTCGCGCCCCTGGAACTGGTATTCCCAGCGGGCCGCCGGCGGCGGGGTGCTGGGCTCTCTGGGCACCCACGCCTTCGACACGCTCCATTGGTTGGTGGGCCCCAGCCGCGCGGTCAGCGCCCTGCGCAGCACCGCCATCCCCGAGCGGCCGCTCCCCGATGGCAGCGGCCGCTCGGGGGCTGTGGATGCGGAGGACATCGCCCTGCTGCAACTCGACTTGGAGACCGGTGCCGGTCGGCGGCTGCCGGCCCAGGTGAGCCTGGCGGCGGTGACCCGCCCCGGGCGGGGCTACTGGATTGAGGTGTACGGCAGCGAGGGCAGCCTGGTGCTGGGCTCCCCCAACCAGACGGACTACGTGCATGGGTTCCAGCTGTGGCGTTCACGCCACGGCGGGGAGCTGCTGGAGCTGGCCCCCGATCCCGAGCTGGCCTTCCCCCGCACCTGGCCGGATGGGCGCGTAGCGCCGGTGCGGCGCCTGATCCAGTGGTGGGCTGAAGCCGCCCTCGAGCGCAGGCCGATGCTGCCGGGACTGGGGGAAGCGGTGCTCAGTCAGCGGGTCTGCGACCGGGCCCTGCAGGCCGCGGACAGTGGACTGCGGCAGTCGATCTAGGCGCAGGGGGGCTCGAAAAGGCGCCAGTTAGGATCCCCCGCATTCCCAACACGGTTTCCCCCATGGCGCTCGTTCCGCTTCGGCTGCTGCTCGACCACGCCGCTGAAAACGGCTACGGCATCCCTGCCTTCAACGTGAACAACCTGGAGCAGGTGCAGTCGATCATGGAGGCGGCCTACGAGACCGACTCTCCGGTGATCCTGCAGGCCTCCCGCGGCGCCCGTCAGTACGCCGGTGAGAGCTTCCTGCGCCACCTGATCCTGGCCGCCGTGGAGACCTATCCGGACATTCCGGTGGTGATGCACCAGGACCACGGCAACAGCCCCGCCACCTGCTACGGCGCCGCCGCCAACGGCTTCACCTCCGTGATGATGGACGGCTCGCTGATGGCCGATGCCAAGACCCCGGCCAGCTACGAGTACAACGTGGCCGTCACCAAGGAAGTGGTGGATGTGGCCCACGCCATCGGTGTCAGCGTCGAGGGCGAACTGGGTTGCCTGGGCTCCCTGGAAACCGGCATGGGTGAAGCCGAGGACGGCCACGGCTTTGAGGGCAAGCTCGACCACAGCCAGCTGCTGACCGACCCCGCCGAGGCGGCCGACTTCGTCGCCAAGACCAAAGTGGATGCCCTGGCGATCGCCATCGGCACCAGCCACGGCGCCTACAAGTTCACCCGCAAGCCCACCGGTGAAGTGCTGGCCATCAGCCGCATCGCCGAGATCCACAAGGCCATCCCCAACACCCACCTGGTGATGCACGGCTCCTCCTCCGTGCCCCAGGAGTGGCTGGACATGATCAACAAGTTCGGCGGCGCCATCCCCGAGACCTACGGCGTGCCCGTGGAAGAAATCCAGGAAGGCATCCGCAACGGCGTGCGCAAGGTGAACATCGACACCGATAACCGCCTGGCCTTCACCGCCGCCATCCGTGAAGCCGCCGCCAAGGATCCCGGCAACTTCGATCCCCGCCACTTCAACAAGCCCGCACGGGCTTACATGAAGCAGGTGTGCCTCGACCGTTACCAGCAGTTCTGGTGTGCAGGCAACGCCAGCAAGATCAAGCAGCGCGACATCAACTACTACGCCAACCTTTACGCCAAGGGCAGCCTCGACCCCAAGACCGCCGTCGCCGCCTGATTTCAGGCTCGATCGGCATCCACTCGGGGGCCTTCGGGCCCCCTTTTTTGTGGCCAGCCTCAGCCGGCAACCAGCTTGCGCAGTGCGTCCTGGAGGTTGCGCTCCATCACGAAGCGACGGCCGTCGGTCACCACCACCCGCACCAGGGTGGGCAGGGCGTTGCTGGTGCTCTGCAGGTAGATCGGCTCGACGTACAGCAACCCCTGGCCCACCGGCAGCACCAGCAGGTTGCCGCGAACCAGGCGGGAGCCCTCGCGGTTCCACAGACCGAACTGATAGCTGATGGCAGGGTCCTGCTCGATCAGCGCCGAGATCTGCTGGGGCCCCAGCAACAGCCGCTGCTGGGGGAAGCGCACCAGGAACAGCTCCCCGTAGTGAGGGGGGTCGTTGCGGGCCGCAAGCCACCCCACCATGTTGGGCCGGCGCAGCGGCGTGAACGGCAGCAGCAGCACAAACTCCGGCCGGCTCTGGCCCGGCAGCTGCACGGTGACGTGATACGGCCGCACGGCGGTGGTGGCGCTGCCGTAGATCTCCTGGGGCACGGCCCAGACGTCGTCACCGTTGTAGAAGGTGCGCACGTTGGTGACGTGGTAGCTCAGCATCCGCTCCGCCTGCACCTGGAATTGGCTCTGGGGCACCTGGATGTGGGCCAGCAATTCCGGAGGCATCGCCGCCAGGGGGCGGAACAGTTCCGGGAAGGCGCGACGCCAGGTCCGCAGCAAGGGATCGCCGGCGTCGCTCACATAGAGCCAGACCTGGCCGTTGTAGGCATCCACCACCGCCTTCACCGGGTTGCGGAAATAGCGGATGCCGGCCGGATTGGGATCGGAGTAGGGGTAGCTGCGGCTCACAGTGAAGCCATCCAGCAACCAGTACTGGTGGTGCTCAGGCCGGAAGCCCGGGGTGTTGCGCACCCGGGCTGTCACCAGATAAGGCTTGCTCTCAAAGCGCAAAAACGGGGCCAGGGCCGCCAGCCGCTGATTTACCTGACGTCGGATCAGCAGTCGTGAGGTCGGGGTGAGCGACCCGGTGAACAGCAACCGGGGTTCCGGTAGGTAAATGGCCGCCATCAGACGGTCCAGGGGGCCGTGGATGGGCACCCCCGAACCGCCGTCGTAGTGGGAGTAGACGTTCAACTCCCCCTCGGGGTAGTCGAACTCCCGCACCTGGGTGGGGGCGATGGCGTAGGGGGAGGGGGCCGAGGCGTAATAGAGGCGGGGCCGGCCCACCGGCAGGGCACGCTGGGCCATGGCGGTGCTGATGCCCAGCTGCGGAATGCCCTGCACCTGCTGGCCCTGGCCCAGGTCCTTCACGAAGTACAGCGGCAGACCATCGGCCCCGGCGGTGTTCACCGTCGACACCGTGAAGCCATAGCCATGGGTGAACACCAGATGGCGGTTCAGCCAGGTGCGGGCGTCCTGGGCCAGGGCGGAGCTGTCGAGTTCACGGGCTGAAATCAACACCTGCTGGGACCCCTGGCGCTGGGGGTCGCCGTTGAGGGGGTAACGATCGACGGCTGCCGACGTGAAGCGGTAGTACAGCCGCAGCTGCTGCAGCTGCCGGTTGGCCTCCAACAGCGGAATGCTGTCCCACAGGCGCACGTTGGCCAGGGTGCCCGGGGCTTTCAGGAGGTCGGCGGCGGTGAGTTGTTGGCGCGGCTGCAGCACCAGATCCCGCACCGCCTCCAGGCCAAAGCCGCGGCGTGTGGCAGCGATGCTGCGGCGTAGGTAGGGGGTTTCCAGCTCCAGCTCGCGTGGCTGCACCCAAATCCGCTGCACCACCGGTGCCACCACCCATTCCATGAAGGGCACCAGCACGGCCGTGGACACCAACGGGATCAAGGCCGCTCGCCGCAGCCAGCTGCGGGGGGTCGGCACCAACAGCCCCAGGCCGGTGAGGGCCAACAGC
>JBEIQU010000092.1:0-6673 GCA_040376355.1 Prochloraceae cyanobacterium
ATCCGCTTCACGCTGATCAGCCTCTACCTGGCCCTGGTGCTGCCCCTGCCCTGGCTGGCGCCCCCAGCGCTGCAGCCGCTGCTCTGGGGCGCCTTGCCCGTGGGGTTGGTGCTGATCCTGGCGCTGGTGAGCGAGCAGGTGGAGCTGAGCGCCAGCGGCATCCGTGTGGGCCATCCCCGCTGGTGCGCCCGGCTGCTGCGCCGCGGCTGGCAGCTCAACTGGGACCAGATCCGTGCCCTGACACCGGTCACCACCAGCCAGGGGGGGCGGGTGTTCTACGTGCGCGATGCGGGGGGATCGGCCTACCTGCTGCCGCAGCGGGTGCAAGCCTTCGAGGCATTCCTGGGCCAGTTTGGCCAGGCCACGGGGCTCGACACCAGCGCCATCGGCCGGATCAGCCCGGCCTGGACTTACCAGCTGCTGGCGGCCCTCTGCGGTCTGATGCTGGCGGGGGAACTGGCGGTGGGCCTCTGGCAGCTCAACAGCTGAGACCAGCCAACTAGCGCATCTGGCTGATCAGCATCGCCTCCCCGTGCTCGGGAATGGTGTCGAGACTGAAGCGATAGCCCTGCTGGCGCACGGTTTCAATGCCGCCGCCTTCGCCGAGGCCGGCCTGCTCCAGCTTGCGGCGCAGGGTGAGCACCTGGGTGTCCACCGAGCGGGGGCCACCGCTGAACGGCGGCCAAGCCATGCGCAGCAGCTCGCTGCGGCTGCGCACCATGCCCGGGGGCATCAGCAGGGCGCACAGCAGCGCAAATTCCCGTGGGCTGAGCTCCACCGGCTGGTCCTTGAGGGTCACCTGCCGCAGCAGCAGGTGCACCTCCAGCGGCCCCACGCACACCCGCTCCTGCAGGCCACTGCCGCTGCGGCGCAGCAGCGAGCGGCAGCGGGCCGCCAGCTCCTCCAGACCGAAGGGTTTGCGGAGCACGTCATCGGCGCCGGCATCCAGCAGCGACACCACTGGTTCGGAGCCGGAGCGGGCGGTGAGCACCATCACCGGGCAGCGCAACTGGCCGCCCAGCTTGAGGGCGGTGGTTTCTTCCAGCAGCTCCGCCGCCACCAGCAGATCCGGCGTCAGTTCCTCGCACAACGCCACCGCTTCCGCGGCGGTCGCCACCGCCGCGGCCAGATGGCCGTCCTGGCGGAGACGCTGGGCCAGCACGGTGCGCAGGGTGGGATGCGGGTCCACCACCAACACGCGCTTCAGCGCCGATTCGGCAGAACCTGGGGCGGACCCAACTGATGGAGGTTCCAACCGCTTCTCCTTGCCTGTACCTAGGCTATCGATAATTTTCTCGGCACAGTGGTATCAGGCGCTGCCTTGCCAGCTGTCCCCCTCCGGAAACCCCATCCGGTCCGGCCATGACCGCCCTGCAGAACCCAGACGCCATCCGCCATTTCCAGTCGCTGTGTGACGCCTGCCAGTCGCTGGCAAGCCGTTACCACAGCCCTTCGGAGCTGCGCCTCTATGCCGACGGGTACCTGCATGCCCTGCGGCGCACCGAAATTCTGGATCCGATCTCGCAGCGCCGCCTGGAGGAGCTGGTGGACCGCTGGATCCTCGACCCCTCCAGCTTCATCGGGCCGGACGGCGATCTCAGCACCCTCTACGAGCGCAGCCGCAACTAACCACGAACGCAGCCGCACCTGAGGGGGCCGCGCTCAGCGGGGGGCTCAGGCCAGGGCCACCGCCAGCTTCTCGCGCAGTTCGCCGGAGTTGTACATCTCGATCAGGATGTCCGATCCGCCGATGAACTCACCGTTCACGTACACCTGCGGAATGGTGGGCCAGTCGGAGTAGTCCTTGATGCCCTGGCGGATCTCCATGTCGGAGAGCACGTCGAACGTCTCAAACGGCACGGCCAGGGCGTTGAGGATCTGCACGACGTTGTTGCTGAAGCCGCACTGGGGCATCAGCTTGTTGCCCTTCATGAACACGAAGATCGGGCTGGTGCCCACCAGGTCGTCGAGGCGTTGCTTCAGGGAGGCGTCCATGGGTGCGGCTCGGGGATTGCGGTTCAGGAAGGGGTGGAGGTCTGTAGGGCCAGGGCGTGAATGGCCTCGCTGGCCAGTTCACTGCGCAGGGCTCCGTAGACGAGTTGGTGCTGCTTGACGCGGCTCAGGCCGTCGAAGGCGGTGGACACCACCTTCACCTGCAGATGGTCGCCACCGCCGGTGAGGTCTTCCACCTCCACCGTGGCGTCGGGCAGGGCCTGGCTGATGGCGGCCCGCACCTGATCGGGATGGACCATGACCTCAAGCACTCTGGGGGCTG
Organism: Prochloraceae cyanobacterium; assembly: GCA_040376355.1. GTDB lineage: Bacteria > Cyanobacteriota > Cyanobacteriia > PCC-6307 > Cyanobiaceae > Vulcanococcus. Next base: position 2,276 of record JBEIQU010000092.1, read on the forward strand.
ACTTTAGGCAGAGCTCAGCTGCCGCTGGTGGGCAGGGCCGCGTTGTAGGGGGTGTCCACGAAGCCCAGCTCCACCAGGCCCTGGTAAGCCTTCTGGCCCTGGGGGGAGGCGGGGGTCATGATCTGCACCACCTCCACCAGCAGCGGCACGGCCACCTCGGGCTGGTTCATGCGGCGCAGCAGGGCCGCCAGCCGCAGGTTGATGCTGGCCTGCAGCTCCAGGGCCTCCCGGCCCTTTTGATCCATCTCGCGGGGGATGCGGGCATCAAGGCCCCGGAACGATCCGCTGAGGTTGCGATAGAAGCGGCCCAGGTTCTGGGCGGCGAGGCGAGCCTGGTCGTAATCGGCCTTGGCCTCCGGCAGCTTGCCGGCGGCGGCGGCGGCATCACCCTTGGCCACCTTGGCCTTGATCGAGGCCAGGTTGAGGCCACCGGAGGCCTGCATCGCCTTTTGGGGTTCCTCCTGGGCGCGGCCAGGCTGGGGGGCAAGGGCCGTCAGGGCGGTCAGGCTCAGGGCGCTGAGGGCGAGAGCGGCGAAGGGCCGGCGCACGGAAGGGAGGTTCGAGTCGCCGAACTTTAAAGGCGTTGCAATGGACGGCCCACGGCGGCGCGGGCAGCTCGCTCGGCGGCCGCCAGGCCCTGCATCAGCTGGGCATTGAGCTGGGCCACATGCTCCCGCTCCGTGCCCTCCAACCGCAACGGCGCCCCAAAGCACAGGGCCGCCCGGTCCCCCAGCCGTGGGCGGCCATGGCTGTAGCCGATGCCCACCGGCACCACCGGCACCGCCACCCCCTGGCCCTCCGCCAGGGCGGTGAGCCGCGCCAGTCCCTGCATCAGCCGCAGCGGGCCGTCGTCCTGCATGATCCGGCCCTCCGGGAACACCACCAGCTGCTGGCCGTCCTCCAGCAGCTCCACCGCCAGGCGCAGGGAGGCGGCCGTGGGCCGGCGCGGGTTCACCGGGAAACAGCCCAGTCGCTGCAGAAACCAGCCCTGCAGGCCGATCATCTCGTCGAGGGTCACCATGAAGCGGCAATCGCGACCGGTGACGCGACGGCCCGCCGCCCGCGGCAGCATCAGCGCATCCCAGCGGGAGCGGTGCGTGGGGGCCAGCAACACGGGCCCGCGGCGGGGCAGGTGCTCGGCGCCGAGCACGCGCACCCCACCGAAGAAAAAGCCGCTCAGGGCTACGTCCTGGGTGAGCAGCATCGCCAGGGGCGCCAGCCAGGGGTTGATGCCATGGCAGAGCGAGCGCTCCCGGTGGGTGAGCGCCACAGGGGTGGAGTCGTGGGCTGCGCTGCCCTGCACCGCCATTGGCCCGCTCACCCTTCTGCTGCGCATCTGCTGGAACCGTAAAACTGCAGCGGTGGCGAACGAAGCCCAGGCGGGCAGTTACGCGAGCGGGCCGTGATCCAGCCGTGATCCATAGGATCCGCACAGATCCCTACCCGCCATGGCCAGCCTCGGCGTCAACATCGACCACATCGCCAATGTGCGTCAGGCCCGCCGCACCGTGGAGCCCGATCCGGTGAGCTACGCCCTGCTGGCGGAGCTGGGGGGCGCCGACGGCATCACCGTGCACCTGCGCGAAGACCGGCGCCACATCCAGGACCGCGACGTGGAGCTCCTGCGCCAGACCGTGCGCAGCCGCCTCAACCTGGAAATGGCCGCCACCGCCGAGATGGAGGCGATCGCCCTGCGGATCCAGCCCGACATGGTGACCCTGGTGCCAGAGAAGCGCGAGGAGGTCACCACCGAGGGGGGCCTGGATGTGGCCGGCCAGTTGGCCAGCCTCAGCGGCCTGGTGGAGCGGCTGCAGGGGGCCGGCATCGGTGTGAGCCTGTTTGTGGATGCCGATCCCGCCCAGCTGCGGGCCTGCCAGGCCAGCGGTGCCCGCTGGGTGGAACTGCACACCGGCACCTACGCCGAAGCCAGCTGGGCCCAGCAGCCCCTGGAGCTGGCGCGGCTCACCGAGGGCAGCTTCCTGGCCCGCAGCCTGGGCCTGCGGGTGAACGCCGGCCACGGCCTCACCTACCAAAACGTGGAGCCGGTGGCCGCCATCGACGGCATGGAGGAACTCAACATCGGCCACACGATCGTGGCCCGGGCCCTGGCGGTGGGGCTGGAGGAGGCCGTTCGCCAGATGAAGGCCCTGGTTCAGAATCCCCGCCGGGACCCCCTGTTCGGCAGCACCAGTTCATGACCCTCTACCACTTCGTGGCCGCCAGTGAGGCCTTTCTCACCGTGGAGGAACCCCTCGATGAAGTGCTGCGCGAGCGGGTGCGCAACTACGGCGAGCAGGGCAAGGCGATCGATTTCTGGCTGGTGAAACGGCCGGCCTTCCTGCAGGCGCCTGAACTGGCCTCCGTGGCGGCGGCCGTGCCACAGCCGGCGGCGGCAGTGGTCTCCACCGACCCGAAGTTCATCGACTTCATGAAGCTGCGCCTGGAGTTCGTGGCCAAGGGCAGCTTTGAGGCCCCCTCCGCTGCGATCCCCGACGCCCTGGCCAGCGCCGCCTGAATCAGAACAGGCCGAGGAATTTGCGCCGCGGCGACTCCCCGTCTGCGCTGGCACGGCCCTGGTCGCCGTCCTGTTGGTAGCGGGGCTTGGCATCACCGATGGTGAGCACCGCCTCCTTGTTCTTCCACCACACCCAGTCGCGGATGGGGGGCGTACGGGTGAGCTCAGCGCGGCTCAGCCCCAGCCCCAACTTGCTGGAGGCATCCAGCAGCACCTCCACCATCTGATCCCCATTGCTGCAGCGGGCCAGGGCCTCATTGGTGCGCTTGGCCCCATCCAGCGCCTTGACCAGAATCGCCACCCGCTGCCCCACCGAGAGAGTTCGGGGATCCACCGGTTGAGGGGTGGATTGGGGCTGCGACTGGCTCTCCATCAGGGTTTTGAGCTGCAGCCCGCGGTTAAGGGCAAGTTATCAGCGTTTTCCCATGGCCCGCCCGCTGACAGATCGCCAGGGACCACGGCAGACTGATTGCAATGCGCCGTCTGTATGACGTCCGTTCACCATCGGTCCCGCCACTGGGTGATCGGGGATGTCCATGGCTGCGCTGAGGCCCTGGATCAGCTGCTGGAGCGCCTGCCGGCCCAGGACCGGCTGATCTTCTGCGGCGACGCCATCAACCGCGGACCCAGCATCGCCGCCAGCATGGAGCGCATCTGGGGGCTGGTGGATAGCGGCCGCGCCGTGTGGCTGCGGGGCAACCACGAGCAAGATCTGATCACGGCCCTGCGCACCGAGAGCTGGTTCTCGGCGCGCAAGCTGGCGGGCTGCGACACCTACCGCCAGCTGGGGGACAGGCACTGCCGCCAGTGGCTGGAGCGCCTGCAGCACCTGCCCATGGCCTACTGGGGCGATGGCTGGGTGGCCACCCACGCCGGCTTCAACCCGCTCACCTGGCAGCCCGATCTGCAGGTGCGCCTCGACTTCTGGCAGCACTACGACGGCCGCTTCGGTGAGGTGGTGATCGGCCACACCCCCGGGCCCCACGTGCGCCGGCTGCGCCACATCGTGATGGTGGACACCGGTGCCTGCTACGGCGGAGAGCTGAGCGCCTACTGCCCAGAAACCAAGGCGGTGGAGACGGTGCCCGGGCTGCAGCCCCACCTGGCCCAGCCCCTGCCCGGTTTCCGCAGCGAACCCACGCAACCGGCCCTGAGCAGCCGCTGAGCCTTGCTCACGCTCTACCGCAGCAATCGCGCTGAACTGCTGGCGCAGCTGCTAGCCACCCAGCTGCAACTGGAGCCCCCCGGCCTGTTCGAGCCGGTGCAGGTGATCGTGAACACCTGGCCCACCAGCCGCTGGCTGGGGGAGCAGATCGCCCTTGGCAATGGGGCCGGCATCGCCGCCAACCTGCGCTTCCCCTTCCCCAGCAGCCGCCTGCGCCAGCTGGTGCAGGAGCTGCTGCACCAGCTGGACGAACCCCAGGCCCCCTCCCCCGCGGCCGGACCCGACCCCTGGCGGGCCCAAAACCTGGTGTGGCCGGTGCTGGAGCTGCTGCCCGCACTGCTGGAGCAGCCGGACGCCGCCCCGCTGCGGCACTGGCTGCAGCAACGGCGCCAACCGCCGCACCAGCTCGATCTGCCCCTGTGGCAGCTGGCACGGGCCATCGCCGACGCCCTCGACGACTACGGCCTGTACCGCCCCGCCCTGGTGGAGGCCTGGCTGCAGGGGCACGACCTGGATGCCCGCGGCCAACCCCTGGCCCCCCACTGGCGCTGGCAGCCGCTGCTGCTGCGCTCCCTGGCGGACCGCCTCCGCGAGCACCCGTTCGGGCTGCGGGCCCGGCAGCTGATCGCCGCCCTGCAGGGGGGCTGGCGGCCGCCCACCCCACCGCCGGGGCCACTGCGGTTGTTTGGCCTCAGCAGCCTGGCGCCGGTGCAGGTGG
>JBEIQU010000039.1:0-9963 GCA_040376355.1 Prochloraceae cyanobacterium
GGCGAACAGCCTAGGGTATGGCTTTAATGGCAGCTTTGAGCTTGTTGAGCAGCGATGGGTCAACAATGCATGGCTTGCCGGAATACTTCGAGCTATCAAATAAACAAAAAGCACCCCAACCCCATATCCACTCAGGGAAAAGAGCGAGACGAAGACTGCGCCACCAACGGCTCAACAGCATCGAGAAAGCGATCAGCAACCCGATCCCAGGTGTATTGACGCACGTGGCGCCGACCGCACTCCCGCAGACGGGCCCTCAGCTGGGAATCAACTAACAAACGCAAAAGAGCCTCGGCGAGCGCATCGGGATCGCGGGGCGGCACCAGCAGGCCAGCCTCGCCATCGGGCACCACCTCAGGGATCGCAGCAGAGGTGGTGGTCACCACCGGCAGGCCGCTCGCCATCGCTTCCAGGAACACGATCCCGAAGCCCTCCTGCTCGGACGGCAGGCAGAACACCGACGCCCGGGTGTACCAACGACGAACCTCAGCATCCTCTTGCAGTGCACCGAGGAGCCTGACCTGTGCCTGGAGACCGCGGTCCTGCAGGCGCCTCTGCAAGGCAGCGTGCTCAGGTCCGTCACCAATGATCACCAGCCGCGCGCGAGGTTCACGGGCCGTCACCACGGCAAAGGCATCGATGAGATCGACAACCCTTTTGCGCGGGTACTGACGGGCCACGCAGAGAACCGTGAAGGGATCCCGGGCGGCATCCAATTGCACCAACGCCGTCGGATCAGCCGTGGACTGCCAGAGGGAAAGATCAATCCCCTCCGGCACGATGGCGAGCCGCTCACTGGCCACACCGTAATGAAAGCGGATTCGCTCAATGCAGTAGCGACTGGTGGAGAGCACCAACGGTGCCCGACGTGCGTTTCGGCGCTCCAACAGCGATAGCGCCGTGAGCATCCAACGCGGCCAGCCCCGCTCGCAATGCGCTTCCTCCGCGAGCACCCCTTTGACGCTGCAGACGTAAGGGGCGGACGTCAAACCCGATAGAAGCGTCCCATCGATGTCGAAGCCCACGATCAAGTCGTAGGGGCCGGGGCCATCACCAGAGCGGAAACGCAACGGCAGCGCGAGATTGAACCAGAGCCTGCGCAGCAGCAGAGACCGCGGCCATCGCCTCCGGGGCACCAGCCGCTCAACCCCATGGCCGCGACGGATCAGGGCCTCCGCCAAACCGCCGATGGCGACGGCGGTTCCACTGCCAGAAGAGGAATCCTGCAACCATGAATCGAGAAAAGCGATGCGCACGATCCCGGGGAGGGCGAAAGAACCAAGATCAACGCGACCTGATGGGCAGGGCGCCGAGCCTTCAGTATCAATGCGGTTGGGCTCACCCGCAGCCTGCAGACCTCATCCTGCTGATGCCCAGCTCGCAGCCTGCTCGATCAAAACAATCGCAGCCTTGCTGGAAACAGCGCGAACAGCGCTACAGATTTGGCAACCACCAAGTGCCCCCGACCCGAGGAGCCCTCCGAACATTCTGCACCACTAAATCATGGCCTCAATCGGTGAAAGCCCACACGGATTAAGGGGAAGCACTCCAGATGCTTCAGCGCAGGATTGATTGACAGTTGTTTCTTAGCCTCGGCACAAGTCAAGAAGAACCAAACCGTCAACCCAACTCCGCACCATCGCCAGGCACCTCAAGCCAGCGGCGCAACCAGGCGGTCAACACATAGAAGGGCATGGTGTCAGCCAAAGCCGCCAACACCTTAAACAGATAACCACTCCCAATAAAGGCAAACAACTGCGGCAGCACCGGCAACTCAGCCTGAAGCGGAAGCACGTGACTGCCGTAGTGACTGATCAGCACCACAGCGGTGGTATCCACCAGCTGGCTGACCAGGGTGGACCCATTGTTGCGCAACCAAAGCGCCTTACCTCCGCTATAGCGCTTCCAGAAATGAAACAGGCGTACATCCGTGAACTGAGCAGCGAGGTAAGCCACCATCGACGCACCGACGGCTCCGAAGGCGAGGCGGCGGACCTCGAAAAATGTTGTTTCGTTCGTGGCGGCACTGACCCCCGGCAGCACACCCCCCAACCACAGGATCAGCACGATCCAACCATTCAGCAAGAGCCCCACCCAGACCAACTGTGAGGCTTTCTCCTCACCCCAGATCTCGCTAATCAAATCCGTGCACAAAAAGGTGATGGGATAGGGCAACGTGCCAATGGCCACCACAATCGGCCAGGGGCCTAGATGTCCAAGCTGCAGAAAACGTGTGAGCCCCAGGATGTTGAGCATCGACATGGTGCCGAGGAACAATCCTGAGAGCACCAGGAAAGCGAGATCACGACGTTGCTGGAGGGTCATCGGCAGCACGGCCCATGGCAGACACTCCACAAGGCTTCAACTGCAACGCTATCGCTGGCAGCAGCAACACCGACAACAGGCTTCCCCCCACCAGCGCCGCCTCCACCTGCGGCGACATCAACCCGGCCTGCACCTCCAGGTAGCCCACCACGATCGGCAGGTTCAACGACTGCGACACCAACAACACGAAGCGCAGCCGCTCCGCCGGATCGGGCAGCGCCTGGCGATAGAGCAGCCACTGGGGCAGACCACGGATCAGCAGGATCCCAGCCAGACAGATCAGTGGACCCCAGGGATGGGCCATCACTGAGTCCAAGTCGAGTCGGGAGCCGGCCACCACGAAGAACAGGGGCACAAACACGCCATAGGCCGAGGCCTGCAGCTGCTGAAGCCCCAGTGAGCGATCGACATCGGTGATGAACCGCCGTAGCACCAACCCCGCCAGCACCGTTCCCAGCAAGATGTCAACCCCCAGGGCCGCCGAGAGGGCCATCAACCCCACCACCACCAACAGCAACATCTGCAGTGGCGTCGCGGCTGAAACACCAACCACCGATCTGCCCCAAGCCCACATCCGCGTTTGCCCGAGGGGCCCCGGCAACGCCGCCAACACCACCGCCACCAGCACCACCAACGCCACGCTCAGCGCCGTGGCGCGTGGATCCGCCGATCCCAGCAGCAGCGCCACCGCCAACACAGGGCCCAGCTGCCCCCAGGTGCCCGCGCTGAGCAACAACCGCCCCAACGGCGACCCCCACTCCCCCGACTCCCGCAGCACCACCAGCAAGGTGGACAACGCCGTGGAACTCAGGGCCACCACCAGGGCGATCGGTCGCAGACCGCCCCCCAGGGGCAGGCTGACGGCCAGCAAAACCCCCATGCCCACCGTGGCCGCCCAGCCCAGGGCCCCGAGACGACCGGCCACGCCACGCAGGGTGCTCTGATCAATCGACAACCCAATCAGGGCAAAGATCAGACCAAGGCCGATCTTGGAGAGCAGATCCATGGCCGGCGAGGGGACCAACCACCCCAAGCCCGCCGGCCCCACCAGAATCCCCCCCAGCATCTGCAGTGCCACCGTGGGCACACGGCCGGCCAACAGGCGGCCGAGGAACGGGGCAGCGGCCATCACAGCCACGGCGGCCAGCAGGCCCTGCAGACCAGGACTCATGGTGCAACCGGCGGCAGTGCCCGCAAGTTAGTGGTACTGAACACAGGCTGCTCAACGGGCCCGAACCCGCCAGAGTGGATGCCATCACCCCCTGCGTCCGCCAGCACCATGCACAGCTCCGGCTTCAGCCTCGCCACCGTGTTGCTGGGGGGCAGCGGCCTGTTTGTGCTGGCCACCCTGTTCTTCGGCACCAAGGGCGGCTACTACGACACCGACGACTACGACGGCAACGGCACCGCCCACTGAAGACGCAGGCTGATCCCCGTGATCTCCTCAGTCGTCACCCTGCTGCTGGGCGCTGCTGTGCTGGTTGGGCTGAAAGCCACAACCGTGCTGGCTTGGCTGGTGATCCAACCGCCGGCTGAGGTGCTGTTGGGGTTGGCCTTGCTCAGCTCCTTGGTGTTGCTGCTCGCCACCCGTGTGGCTTATCACGCCGATCAGATGGCTCTGCGGTTCGGCGAGCCCTACGGCACCTTGATCCTCACCGGCTCGGCAATCGTGGTGGAGCTGGCGCTGATTACCAGCACGATGACCACAGGCGAACAGAACCCAACCCTGGCGCGGGATTCCATGTTTGCCGTGCTGATGATCGCCCTCACAGGCGTGAAAGGCACCAGCATCTTTCTGGCGTCTCAAGGCCAGGAGCGGCAGCTGGATGAACCAGTGGACGCCAGCAATCTGGCCAGCATGAATCTCAGTGGCTCAGCCACCTACCTGAGCCTGATCACCGCGATCAGCGTGCTGGCTTTGGTCACTCCCAACTTTGCCCATCTCACCAATGAGGCCAACTTCAACTCATCGGTGAATGTGGTGCTGAGTGTGGTGGCCGTGGGTTTGTATGTGGTGTTTCTCAGTTACCAAACCGGCGCCTATCGCATCCTGTTCACCGAAAGCGAGGATCAAGCCGAGTGGCTGAACGACAGCATCACAGAACACAACGCCAGCCAAGGCATGCTGCCGGCTGCTGGGCTGTTGGTGGGCGGGCTGCTGTTGCTGGTGCTGATCACAGAATCGATGGGTCAGCTGATTGAAACCAGCATCACGGATCTGGGCCTTCCCAGCTCCATGGGTGGCGTGTTGTGGGCCTGCTGGTGCTGGCCCCCGAAGCGCTGAATGCCTTCCAGGCGGCCATCCGCGGCGAGGTGCAGCGATCACTGAACACGCTGTATGGCTCCGTGCTCTCCACCCTGTGCCTCACCGTGCCGGCGGTGTTGCTGATCGGCGCGTTGATTCACACCGATGTGGTGCTGGGGCTCGACCCACTCGAGATGGTGCTTCTGGCCCTCACCCTGTTTCTGGTGCGGCCCACCAGTGGCCGTGTCAACCGCCTGGATGGGCTGGTGCTGCTGGCGATCTTTCTGTTCTGGATTGCCCTGCAGGTGGCCTGAAGGCAACCTCAGCCCTGGCTGCTGGGCAGTTGCTCCGATTCCGGGCAGTCGCCGGTCACCTCGATGTCCTCCGCAGCGGCGGTGCGACTGAAATAGGCCAAGCGCGTGCTCACCGCCCCGATCGAATCCAGGCGCACGCACTCCTCCCAGCTGTGCAGCTCGTCGTCGTCCTCGGCGTCGTAGCGGAGGGTCACGAGATCCCCCTCAAGCTCCACCACCAGAGCCTCCTCAATCCAGCGCTGCTGATCCCGGAGAAACACCCAGATCGGGCGTTGCTCGCACTGGAAGCGGTAAAGCTTGCGCTGCAGCATGGGGCACCCTCGGGAACCGCCTGACATTGATCCTAGGGATACTGAGCGGATCTGACGCCGCGCGCCGTTGTGGTTGCCACCAGCTCCAGCCCTGCCAGCACTGACCAGATCCGGTTGCAGCTGCGCAGCTGGCCGGAGGTAGAGGCCTACTTAGACCAGTGCAAGGGGGTGATCGTGCCCCTGGGCTCCACCGAACAGCACGGGCCCACGGGCGCCATCGGCACCGATGCCCTCACCGCTGAAGCGGTGGCCCTGGAGGTGGGCCGCCGCAGCGGCGTACTCGTGGCCCCCGCCCAGGCCTACGGCATGGCCGAACACCACCTGGGCTTCGCCGGCACCATGAGCCTGCAACCGGCCACGCTGCTGGCGGTGATCCACGACCTGGTGCTGTCCCTGGCCCGTCACGGCTTCGAGCGCATCTATGTGATCAACGGCCATGGCGGCAACATCGCCACCACCAAGGCGGCCTTCGCCCAGGCCTACGGCACCGCGGTCAGCCGCGGGCTGCCCAAGGCCGCCGCCCTGCGCTGCAAGTTGGCCAACTGGTTCATGGCCCCGGAGGCCATGGCCCTGGCCAAGGAGCTGTATGGGGAGCGCGAAGGTCACCACGCCACCCCCAGCGAAATCGCCATCACCCTGCAACTGGAGCCCAGCCTGCAGAGCAAGCAGCGACCCCTGCCGGAATCAGCCCCAGCGGGCCCGATCCACGGCCCCGACGACTTCCGGCGCCGCCATCCCGACGGCCGCATGGGCTCCGACCCCTACCTGGCCAGCGCCGAGCACGGCGCCCGATTTCTGGATGTGGCCGCCACGGCGCTCACCGCAGACCTGCAGCGCTTCCTAGAGGAGCCGGCCGGCTAGGTTCGCCCCATGAGCAACATCAGCGCCGACGACGTTCGCAAGGTGGCCCAGCTGGCCCGGCTGGAGCTGCCCGACGACAAGATCGCCACCTACACCACCCAGCTGGAGCGGATCCTCGACTACGTGGACCACCTGCAGGCGGTGGACACCGAAGGCGTGCCCCCCACCACCCGCGCCGTGGAGGTGGTGAATGTGACCCGTGACGACGTGGTGGTGCCCACCAGCGTGCGCGAGCAACTGCTCAACGAGGCCCCCCAGCGGGAAGGCGACTTCTTCCGCGTGCCGAAGATCCTGGCCGACTAGCAGACTTAGCGCCGCGGCGACACCGCCGTGCGGTGCAGCAGGGCAACGATGTGACGGCGCGCCCGGAAGCTGGGCAAGAGCGCGGCAATGGGCCGTAGCTTGCTGCGGCGGCGGCGGTGGCTACGCACCCCCAGCACGATGTCGTACACGAAGTTGGTGAAATCGCTGCGGCTCTCAAACAGTCCGAGCCGCTGCGGTGAGCCCTTGGCATCAAGGATCGGCTTGGTGGCGTGATACGCCGGCCGGTATTCAAACCAGGGGATCGAGGGCCACAGATGGTGCACAAGGTGATAGTTCTGGCCCATGATCAGCCAGTTCATCGCCCTGCTGGGATAAATGCGGGCGTTGTGCCAGCGGTTGCGCGAGAGAAATGGCCGGTGCGGCAGGTAATCGAAGAACAGACCAAGGGTGACGCCCACCATCAGCGCCGGGGCGAACCAACAATTGAAGATGAAATCCAGGAACCCAAATTTGATCCCAGCTAGCACGATCATCAGAAAAATGCCGCGGCCGAGGCCCCACTCGAGCAACTCATAACGGCGCCATAAACGGCGCTGAAAGAAGAAGTACTCGTGATAAAAAAAGCGGGGCGCAATCAACCACAGCGGGCCGAAGGTGCTCACGATGTGGTCGGGATCGTGCTTGGGATCATTCACATGGGCGTGGTGCTGCAGATGTACCCGCGTGAACACCGGGAAGCTGAACCCGAGCAATAGGGCCGCCCCATGGCCCATAAAGGCGTTCCAGAAGCGGTGGGGATGGGCGGCGTTATGGCAGGCGTCGTGGATCACCGTGCCTTCCAGATGCAGCGCCAGGAAGCCCGTGAGCAGCAGCACCGGCAGGGGCCAGCCCCAGGCAAACCAGCCGGCGATGGTGAGGGCCGCCAGGCCGTAACCCCCCAGAAACAACGCCACCGTGGGATTCCAGGCCGCCGGCGGATCGAGGTACTGCCGCGGCACGGCGCTCACCGATGCACGCAGATCTGCGGGGGCATCGCTGGGATGGAGTGCTGGCAGGGGCTGGTCCAGAGCCTGCGTCATCGCCTGGGCAGCCGCCGCGTTCATCGACGCACCACCTTAAGGAGCCAGCCGCTCAGCGTGATGCCCACCGGGGGACTTGAACCCCCACAGCCGAAGCCACTGGAACCTAAACCCAGCGCGTCTACCAATTCCGCCAGGTGGGCAGAGCGCAACTCTAGGCAGCGCCGCAGAATGGGGTCAACGACACGCCGTTCCATGGTCGCCAGCCTCAGCGGATCCCTTGCCCTGATCGTTGGGCTCGCCGTGATGCTTCTGCCGCTGCTGGCGATGGAGCTCAGCCGCCCCCGCGACAGCGTCTGGGGGGCCGTGGTGCTGCTGCTGGGGCTCACCCTGGTCACCAGCGCCGATCGCCTCACCGGCTCGCCGATGCTGGCGGTGCTCTGCGGTGGCCTGCTGATCGGGCGCCTCAGCCTCGAGGTGCTGCAACTGCGCTGGCGGGTGCTCACCCCAGAGGAGCAGAAGCGCCTGCTGTCGGTGGAGCGCTGGCAAACCAGCCTGAAGGAACTGGCCGCCACCATCGCCCGTGGCGTGGCCACCGTTGCCGCCACCGTCTCCACGCTGGCGGCCGCACTACGCCGCGGTGGCGGGGCCAAGCCCAGCAGCGGCAAGCGCTGGGTCCGCACAGATGCGGAAGCCGCCAGCAACCCTGCCAGCGACACCGACGCCGGCAGCCTTCCCGCCGCCGTGGTGAGCTCCTTTGCCGAGGTGGACCAGCTGCTGCAGGCCGCCAGCGGCCAGGCGGGATAATCGGCCCTTGCCGCCCCAGGCGATGTGACCGCCAGCTCTGCGCCCGACAGCACCGCCGCGGCGGGCCAGATCTCCTACAAGGACACCCTCAACCTGCTGCAGACGCCCTTCTCGATGCGGGCGAATGCCAAGCAGCGCGAGCCCGAGATCCAGGCGTTCTGGGCGGAGCAGCGCCTCTATGAACGGCTGAGTCAGCAGAACCCAGGCGAAGCCTTCACCCTGCACGACGGCCCCCCGTACGCCAACGGGGCCCTGCATGTGGGCCACGCCCTTAACAAGATCCTTAAGGACATCATCAACAAAACCGCCCTGCTTCAAGGCAAACGAGCGCGCTTTGTGCCGGGCTGGGACTGCCACGGCCTGCCGATCGAGCTCAAGGTGCTCCAGGGCCTCAGCAGCGGCGAACGGGCCGAGCTCACCCCCCTGAGCCTGCGCCACAAGGCCCACGCCTATGCGCTCGAGCAGGTGGAGGGCCAGAAGACCGGTTTCCGCCGCTGGGGCATCTGGGCCGACTGGGATCAGCCCTACCTGACCCTCCAGAGGAGCTACGAAGCTGCCCAGATCGGCGTATTCGGGGCGATGGTGCTGGCCGGGCACATCTACCGGGGCCTCAAGCCGGTGCACTGGAGCCCCAGTTCACGCACGGCCCTGGCCGAGGCCGAGCTGGAGTACCCCGACGGCCACACCTCCCCCAGCGTCTACGCCGCCTTCCCGGCGGTGGAACTGCCGCCGGCGCTAGCCACTGCCCTCGAGGCCGCCGGCCTGCCGGCGCAGGCGGCCACCGCTGCCGGTGGCCTGGCGGTGGCCATCTGGACCACCACCCCCTGGACCCTGCCGGCCAACCTGGCGGTGTCGGTGAATGGCCGGCTCGACTACGCCATCTGTGCCGTTGCCCCGGCCGCGGATGGCCCGATGCCGGCGGTGAGCCACCTGGTGGTGGCGGCGGAACTGCGGGAAAGCCTGGAGAGCGGCCTGGGGCTGAGCCTCACGCCCCTGCTGTCGGTGAAGGGCGACGCCCTTGAAGGCTTGGTCTATCGCCACCCGCTGCTGGAACGCACCAGCCCCGTGGTGATCGGGGGCGACTACATCACCACCGAAGCCGGCACCGGCCTGGTGCACACGGCGCCTGGCCACGGCGTTGACGACTTCAACACCGGCCGCAAATACAACCTGCCGGTGCTCTGCCCGGTGGATGAAGCGGGCAACCTCACCGCCGAAGCGGGCCCCTTCGCCGGCACCAACGTGCTCAAGGACGCCAACCCCACGATCCTCAGCGCCCTGGAGGCCACCGGCCTGCTGCTCAAGCAGGAGCGCTACGAGCACCGCTACCCCTACGACTGGCGCACCAAGAAACCCACGATCTTCCGGGCCACCGAGCAGTGGTTCGCCTCAGTGGAGGGCTTCCGCCAGGCCGCCCTCGACGCCATCGCCGCGGTGGAGTGGCTACCGGCCAGCGGCCGCAATCGCATTGAAGCGATGGTGAGCGAGCGGGGCGACTGGTGCATCAGCCGCCAGCGCACCTGGGGGGTGCCCATCCCGGTGTTTTATCACCGCGACACCGGCGAGGTGCTGCTCAACGCCACCACTCTGGAGCACATCCAGGGGCTGATCGCCGAGCACGGCGCCGACGTGTGGTGGGAGCGCGATGAAGCCGGCCTGCTGCCGGAGCCGTTCGCCGCCGAAGCGGCGCAGTGGCGCAAAGGCACCGACACCATGGATGTGTGGTTCGACTCCGGCTCCTCCTGGGCCGGCGTACTGGGGGGCATCGCCAACGGCACCCCTCGCGCACCGGAACTGCACTACCCGGCCGACCTCTA
>JBEIQU010000161.1:0-4527 GCA_040376355.1 Prochloraceae cyanobacterium
GCCGCCGCTGGTGCCCACGGTGGTGAGCTTTTGGCCCCACCCGCGGGAGGTGCTGTTCGGGGAGCCGCGGCTGCGGCTCGACCTGCCGGCCGAGAAGCTCCATCTGCTGGAACCGCTGGGGATTCGCCAGTTGGTGCTGGTGCCCTTCACCCCCGCGCTGGCGGCCCTCAGCCCCGAGGCCTTCGTGGAGCAGGTGCTGGTGGGGCAGCTGCAGGCCCGGTTGGTGGTGGTGGGCGAAAACTTCCGCTTCGGCCAGGGCCGCTGCGGCGATACCGAGGCCCTGGAACGCATCGGTGCCCGTCACGGCATGGCGGTGCGGGTGTTGCCGATGTTCTCGGACAGCCGGGAGCGGCTGAGCAGCAGCCGCATCCGGCGTGCCCTGGCGGCGGGGGCGTTGGCGGAGGCGGCGCAGCTGCTGGGGCGCCCCTATCGCTTTGGCGGCCGCGTGGTGCGGGGCCGCGGCCTGGGCCGCGAACTGGGTTGGCCCACCGCCAACCTGCAGGTGGATGGGCGCAAGTTTCTCCCCCAGGAGGGGGTCTATGCCGCCTGGGTCTGGCACCAAGGGGAGCGGTTGGAGGGGGTGATGAACCTGGGGCCCCAGCCCACGGTGGATCCCACCGCCCCCTCGGCGGTGGAGGTGCATCTGCTGGGCCGGCAGCTGCAGCTGGAGGGGGCGGAACTCACCGTGGAGCCCGTCGCCCTGCTGCGCCATCAGCAGCGGTTTGACAGCCTCGATGCGCTGGTGGCGCAGATCGCCGCCGATGCCCAGCGGGCTGAGGCCTTGCTGGTGTCAGCCGCCGGGGTAGGCGTTGCTCAGGCCCCAGCCGATGAAGGCGGTGATGGCACCCAGCAGCAGAATCCCTGACACCAGCACCGTCATCGGGCTCTCGGAATCACCCTGAGCCATTGCCCTTGCAGCCGTCACGTCGGCCACACCCTACGCAGCCCGTTCCGTTTCTGCCCCTGTCCCGCGCCCCGTATGCCCGCCCCTGAACACCTGCCGGCCGTGCTGCGGTTGTTGGACGCCAACCTTGACCGTGCCCGTGAGGGCCTGCGGGTGGTGGAGGACTGGTGCCGCTTCGGCCTGGATCGCCCCGATCTGGTGGCGCGGCTGAAGGATCTGCGGCAACGCCTCGGCCTGTTGCATGGCGATGCCTACAAGCAGGCGCGTCATACCGCCACCGACCGTGGGGCCGGCCTCAGCCATCCCGCCCAGGCGGAACGGCAGCGGCCTGAGCAGGTGGTGGCGGCCAATTGCGGCCGCGTGCAGGAGGCGCTGCGGGTGTTGGAGGAATTTGCCCGGGGGGTGGACGAGGCGCTGGCCGTGGAGGCGGCGGCCATCCGCTACGCCCTCTACGACCTGGAGGTGGAGCTGCTGCGGGCCGGCCGCGGCGGGGAGGAGCGGCGCCGGCAGTTGCGCCAGTGCCGGCTGTACCTGATCACCAGCCCAGCCCCCAACCTGGAGGTGGTGGTGGAGGCGGCCCTGGGCGCCGGTGTGCGCTTGGTGCAGTACCGCGCCAAGGAGGGGGGGCTGGGGCCGGATGGCCAGCCGATCACCGATGGGGTGCGCCTGCAGCAGGCCCAGGCGCTGCGGCAGCTGTGCAGCGGCCACGGGGCCCTGTTTGTGGTCAACGACCGCATCGACATCGCCCAGGCGGTGGATGCCGATGGCGTCCACCTCGGCCAGGGGGATCTGCCGCCGGCGCTGGCGCGGCGGTTGCTCGGCCCCGAGAAGCTGATCGGCCGCAGCACCCACGCTCTGCCGCAGTTGCGCCAGGCGGTGGCGGATGGCTGCGACTACGTCGGCGTGGGCCCCGTGAACGCCACCCCCACCAAACCCGGCCGCGACCCGGTGGGGTTGGACTATGTGCGCCAGGCCGCTGCCGAGAGCCCGATCCCGTTCTTTGCCATCGGCGGCATCGATCTCGCCAGCCTGGCGGCGGTGCAGGCCGCCGGCGCCGAACGGGTGGCGGTGGTGCGGGCCATCACCGAGGCGGTGGATCCAGCGGCGGCTAGCCGTGCCCTGCTGCAGCGCCTCCAGCCATGAGCAACACCACCATCGGGATCCGGCTCAACGGCGAGGCCGTTCATTGCCCGGAGGGCCTCAACCTGCTGCAGCTGCTGGAGCATCTGGGCTACCGCCCCCAGCTGGTGGTGGTCGAGTTCAACGGCACCATCCTTCCGCGTCAGCGCTGGCCCGAACAGCCGGTACGGGAAGCCGATGGCCTGGAGGTGGTCACCATCGTCGGTGGCGGTTCCTAGATTCCACGCATCCTTTGGTTCTGCGGAGCCCGGCGTTGCCCTCCCAGTCCTCCACCCCCGTGCTGCGTCGATTGCTGAGCGGCCTGATGCTGCCGGCCCTGCTCAGCACGGTGCTGGGTGTGTTGCTTGCCTTGCCGCAGCCCAGCCTGGCCGCCAGCGGTGGCCGCATCGGTGGCGGCAGTTTCCGTTCGGCCCCCTCCATGCCCCGCAGCTACGGCGGCGGCTATCGGGGCGGCTATGGCGGTGGCGTTCAGCGCGGCTATGGCGGCGGCTTCGGCGGCGGGTTGGGGTTCCCGTTCATCGTTCCCTTCTTCTTCGGCGGCGGTGGGCTCTTCGGCTTCCTGGTGCTAATGGCGGTGGTGGGTCTGCTGGTGAATGCCTTGCGTGGCGGCGGCGGTCCGGCTCTGCCCGCAGGGATGCGCGGTGCTGATCTGGATCGGCCCCATGCGGATGGCCCGGTGGCCGTGGCCCAGCTGCAGGTGGGCTTGCTGGCGTCGGCCCGGGAGCTGCAGCGCGACCTGCGCAACCTCGCCGGCCAGGCCGATACCCGCACCAACAGTGGCCTGCAGCGGGTGCTGCAGGAGAGCACCCTCGCCCTGCTGCGCCATCCCGATCTGTGGGTGTATGCCAATGCCGAGGTGGGCCAGGTGCCCTTTGCAGCGGCCGAATCCACCTTCAACCGCCTCTCGATGACGGAGCGCAGCAAGCTGCGCAGCGAACTCACCAGCAACGTGGCCGGCAGCGTCAGCCAGGCCCCTGCGGCGGGTGAGAGTGACGCCACCAGCGATTACATCGCCGTGACCCTGCTGGTGGCCAGCCGCGGCCGCATCCCGCTCAAGCCGGTGTCCGGATCGGAGGAGCTGCGTGAGGCCCTGCGCGTGCTGGGTTCCGTGCCCTCCGACCAATTGCTGGCCCTGGAGGTGATCTGGCAGCCCGAGGGTGCCGGGGAGGTGCTCAGTGCCGACGAACTGATCACCGCCTACCCGGACCTCAAGCACCTCTGAGCTCGTTGAGCCTGTTGAGCCCGATGGCACATCGGGAGCGCGGCGCTCTTTCGATTTGCTAAAGATTTGAAGAATTAAAGAAACTCTTTCGCTCCAAGTGTGCGGCGTTTGCTGTCCACAGGGGGATCGATTTGTAGGGTGGCGAAACCAATTGTTTGCCTGCGTGTCCGCTTCCCTGCCTCGCCCTGAGCCCCGAGCCATGCAATGGCTCGACAACGGCGAGCTGGCCGGCAGCGACCTGCAGGCCCTGCTCGGCCGACTCAACCAGGTAGAGAGCGAAGAGCGGGTGCGGGAGTTGGAGTGGCTGGGTCGCCGCACCGGCGATCGTTGAAGCTGATCGGCAGTTTGGGCATCAGCCCCTTGCCAACCCCCCGTGGCCTCCCCACACTGCGGCTCACCTGCGTTGTTCGCCGTGGCGCCGCGCTCTCCCCAGTGGGTTAACACCCCCGTGCTGATGGAGGCGCTCGATCGCTATGAGCAACGGCGTTTGCCCCGCTCCATGCAGCTCTGGGTGGAGGCGGTGCTGGAGCTGGACCGTTCCGCTACGACGCCCCTGCGGCCCCACTGCTGAGGATTCGCAGGGCTGCCATCGCGGCGCCGTAGCCGTTGTCGATGTTCACCACCGCGAGCCCTGGGGCGCAGCTGGCCAGCATGCCGTGCAGGGCCGCCTGGCCGCCGGCACTGACGCCGTAGCCCACGCTCACCGGCACGCCGATCACCGGTTGGGGCATCAACCCCGCCAGCACGGTGGGCAGGGCCCCTTCCATGCCGGCGCAGGCGATCAGCACCTTGGCCGGGCGAAGCCGCTCCAGCTGGTTCAGCAGCCGGTGCAGACCCGCCACTCCCACATCCAGCAGTAGCTCGCTGGCAATGCCATGCCAGTGGAGGGCCAGCTGAGCCTCCGCCGCCACGGGCAGGTCGCTGGTGCCGCCGCTGAGCACCACCACCTGCCCCAGTTCGGGACGCAGGGGCAGCGGATCCCCCAGGCTCAGGCCGCGGGCCTCGGGGTGATGCTGCAGCTGGGGCACCAGCGCCGCCGTGGCCGGATCCGAGGCCAGCAGCTCTGCCACCGCCGCCGCCTTGACGCCATCCACGCGGGTGGCCAGGGCCGGCTCGCCGCTGGCCTGCAGGCGCACCAGGATCGGGGCGATCTGGGCGGCGGTTTTGTGCTCCCCCCAGATGGCCTCCACCATCCCCAGGCGCTGGCGGCGCTGCAGGTCCAACCGCGCCTGTTCGCTCATGCCGCCGGTTGCAGTTCGCC
>JBEIQU010000079.1:0-7217 GCA_040376355.1 Prochloraceae cyanobacterium
CTGGATGCTGCCCAACACCGCCGGCTGTGCGACGGCGGAGGAAGCCGTGCGCGTGGCACGCCTTGGTCGGGAGCTAGCCAAGCTGGCCGGCCAGGAGGACAACACCTTTGTGAAACTGGAGGTGATTCCCGATCCCAAACACCTGCTGCCGGATCCGATCGGCACCCTGGAGGCGGCGGAGCAGCTGGTGAAGGAGGGCTTCACCGTGTTGCCTTACATCAATGCCGACCCGCTGCTGGCCTGGCGGCTGGAGCAGGTGGGCTGCGCCACGGTGATGCCCCTGGGGTCACCGATCGGCTCCGGGCAGGGGATCCGCAATGCGGCCAACATCGCCCTGATCATCGAGAACGCCACCGTGCCTGTGGTGGTGGACGCGGGCATCGGCGTACCCAGCGAAGCGGCCCAGGCCATGGAGATGGGGGCCGATGCGCTGCTGATCAACAGCGCCATCGCCCTGGCGGGTGATCCCCCGGCGATGGCCAGGGCCATGGCTATGGCCTGCGAAGCGGGCCGCAGCGCCCGTCAGGCGGGCCGGCTGCCGATCCGCGCCGAGGCCAGCGCCAGCTCACCGCTGCAAGGGCGCGTCGGCTCGTAACGCTTCCGCACGGGCTCCGGGCAGACCCGGCGGAAGTGCCTACGGTCGCTCCAAACACATGCCCGTGCCATGCAGGTCACCGAAGAGGACGGCGGCAGGCTGAACGCCTTCGCCAGGGAGCCCCGCATGCAGGTGATGGAGGCCGATGAGGTGCGCACCGGCGGCAGCAAAGTGCTGCTGATCGGGGGTGCCGTGCTGGTGCTGCTGCTGGTGGCGGTGGCGGCGGGAATTAGCTGAATCCCTGTAGTAGCTTGCCCTGACGGAGCGAATGCTCGTCAGACACTCGCCAAGCAGGAGTCCAGCGGTGAAGGTTTTCGTTCTCGGTGGTGACGGCTTCTGCGGCTGGCCGTGCGCCGTGAACCTGGCCGACCAGGGCCACGATGTGCTGATTGTCGACAACCTCAGCCGTCGCAAGATCGACGTAGATCTGGCGGTGGACTCCCTGACCCCGATCGCCACCATGCCCGACCGGCTGCGGGCCTGGGAGCAGGTGGGGGGAAAGCCCATGCGCTTTGTGGCCATGGACATCGCCCACGAGTACCAGCGGCTGCTGGATCTGTTGCTGGAGGAGCGCCCGGACGCGGTGGTGCATTTCGCCGAACAGCGGGCCGCCCCCTATTCGATGAAGAGCAGCGCCACCAAGCGCTACACCGTCGATAACAACGTCAACGGCACCCACAACCTGCTGGCCGCGATCGTGGAAAGCGGTCTGGACATCCACGTGGTGCACCTCGGCACCATGGGGGTCTACGGCTACGGCTCCCACCGGGGCGCCACCATCCCCGAGGGCTACCTCAAGGTGGAGGTGCCCCAGCCGGATGGCTCCCGCTTTGAGGAAGAAATCCTTCACCCGGCCAGCCCCGGCAGCGTCTATCACATGACCAAGACGCTGGATCAGCTGCTCTTCCTCTACTACAACAAGAACGACCAGGTCCGCATCACCGACCTGCACCAGGGCATCGTCTGGGGGACCAACACCGAAGCCACCGACCGCGACCCGCGCCTCACCAACCGCTTCGACTACGACGGTGACTACGGCACGGTGCTCAACCGCTTCCTGATGCAGGCGGCCATCGGCTACCCGCTCACGGTGCACGGCACCGGTGGCCAGACCCGTGCCTTCATTCACATCCGCGACTCGGTGCGCTGCGTGCAGTTGGCCCTGGAAAACCCCCCCACCAAAGGGGAGCGGGTGATGATCTTCAACCAGATGACCGAAAGCCACCAGGTGGGCGAACTGGCCAAGAAAGTGGCGGCCATCACCGGCGCCGAGATCAACTACCTGCCCAACCCCCGCAACGAAGCGGTGGAAAACGACCTGATCGTCGACAACCGTTGCTTCATCGAACTGGGGCTCAACCCCACCACCCTCGATGACGGTCTGCTGAAGGAAGTGGTGGAGATTGCCGGCCGCTACGCCGACCGCTGCGACCGCAGCCGCATTCCTTGCGTCTCCGCCTGGACCCGAAACCAGGCCCAGGCCATCAACGCCGCCTGACCCCCCAGCCCATGCTGACGGAACCCCTGGCGCTGTGAAGATCGCCCTCTTCACGGAAACCTTCCTGCCCAAGGTCGACGGCATCGTCACCCGGCTCACCAAGACGGTGCAGCACCTGGTGGCGGCCGGCGACGAGGTGCTGATCTTCTGCCCGGAGGGGGCCCCGGAGAGCTACATGGGGGCCCAGGTGGTGGGGGTGCCGGCCATGCCACTGCCCCTCTACCCCGAACTCAAACTGGCCCTGCCACGGCCGATGGTGTCGGACGCGCTCGACAGCTTCCAGCCCGATCTGGTGCATGTGGTGAACCCGGCGGTGCTGGGGCTAGGGGGGATCTGGCTGGCGAAGACCAAGGGCTACCCCCTGGTGGCCAGCTACCACACCCACCTGCCCAAATACCTGGAGCACTACGGCCTGGGGATGCTCGAACCCGTGCTGTGGGAACTGCTCAAGGCTGCCCACAACCAGGCCCAGCTCAACCTGTGCACCTCCACGGCGATGGTGGCCGAGCTCAGCGAAAAAGGCATCCAGCACACCGCCCTCTGGCAACGCGGGGTGGACACCGACCTGTTCCGGCCGGAATTGCGCAGCCAGGCCATGCGCGATCGGCTGCTGGGTGGGCGCAGCGACACCGGCCAGCTGCTGCTCTACATCGGCCGCCTCTCGGCTGAAAAACAAATTGAACGCATCCGGCCCGTGCTCGATGCCCTGCCCGATGCCCGCCTGGCCCTGGTGGGAGATGGCCCCTACCGCCAACAACTGGAAACCCTGTTCGCCGGCAGTGCCGCCCACTTCGTGGGCTACCTGGCGGGCGACGAGCTGGCCAGCGCCTACGCCAGCGCCGATGCCTTCCTGTTCCCCAGCAGCACCGAAACCCTGGGACTGGTGCTGCTGGAGGCCATGGCCGCCGGCTGTCCGGTGGTGGGGGCCAACCGTGGCGGCATCCCCGACATCGTCAGCGATGGGGAGAACGGCTGTCTTTACGACCCTGAGGGTCCCGACGGCGGCGCCGGCAGCCTGACGGCCGCCACCCTGCGGCTCCTGGGCGACCCCAGCCAGCGGCAACAGCTGCGCCGCAACGCCCGCCAGGA
The DNA here is from genome assembly GCA_040376355.1 of Prochloraceae cyanobacterium. Classification (GTDB taxonomy): domain Bacteria; phylum Cyanobacteriota; class Cyanobacteriia; order PCC-6307; family Cyanobiaceae; genus Vulcanococcus. Next base: position 3,183 of record JBEIQU010000079.1, read on the forward strand.
AGCGGAACGCTGGGGCTGGGCCGGCGCCACCGAACAGCTGCGCAGCTACTACCGCGAGGTGCTCAGCGCGGAGCGGCAGCCCGCCCTGATGGGCTGACCCCCCGGAACCAGGTGGTCATCAGGGCCTTCACCATCGGTGCGGCCACGGTGCCGCCGTAGCCGCCGCTGTTCTCGCCGAAGGCCACGATCACCAGGGTGGGTTTGCCCGCCGGTGCATAGCCCCCGAACCAGGCGTGGTCAGGCCGCGGTGGATCCTCACCGGTGCCGGTCTTACCCGCCACCGGCGGCAGGGTGGGGTCGTTGAGGATCGTGGCGGTGCCTTCGGTCACCACCATGCGCAGCCCCTGGCGTAGGGCCCGCAGGGTGCCGGCCTTGAGCCCGATCCAACGCCGCTCGGTGGGCCGCTCCACCACATGCGGCGTCACCAACCAGCCCCCGTTGGACACGGCGGCGTAGAGCCGCGCCATCTGCAGCGGCGTCACCAGCACCGGCCCCTGACCAATCGCTGAACTAATGGTGTCCACAGAGGTCCACGGTTCGCCGTAGACCTTCTGCTTCCAAGCCTCATCCCCCAACAGGCCGGCACCGTCTTCATCTTTGAGCTCAATGCCGGTGAGTTGGCCGTAGCCCATGCGCCGTGCCGCCTTGAATAGCTCCTTGGGCCCCACCTTCAGGCCCACCTGGTAGTAAAAGCTGTTGCTGCTCACCGCCAGGGCCATGGGGAAGCCGATGACCCCGAAGCTGCCGTGGTCGCCGTAGCACTGCCCCCGGTAGCAGAAGGAATTCATCGTCGGCAGCTTGGAGGTTTCCGTCATCCGGCCCGACTCGATGCCGGCGATGGTGGTCACCAACTTGAAGGTGCTGGCGGGGGGAAACCCCTGAAAGGAACGGTTGAGCATCGGCGCCTCCGGCCCCCCCAGGGCCGTCCATTGGGCGGCGGTGGGGCCGGAGGCAAAGATGTTGGGATCAAAGTTGGGCCGGCTGGCCATGGCCCGGATGGCCCCGGTCTGGGGATCCATGGCCACGATCGCCCCCTTGCGCACCCCCGCCAGGGCCTTCTCAGCGGTTTTCTGGAGCTCCAGGTCAATGGTGAGTCGCAGGTCCCGACCCGGCTTGGCCTGCTTGTCGCCCAACACCCGCTGCACCTGGCCAGCGGCATTCACCTCCAGCTGCTGACCGCCCCATTCCCCCCGCAGATGGCGCTCAAAGGCGTTCTCGATCCCGCTGCGACCGATGCGGTCCTGCATGCGGTAGCCCTTGGCCTCCAGCTTGTCGAATTCCTCAGCGGTGATCGGGCTGGTGTAGCCGAGCACGTGGGCGCCGAGGCTGCCGTAGGGGTAGGCGCGCAGATAGTCGACATCCACCTCCGCGCCCCGCAGGTTGCCGGCCTGCTCCCGGAAGCGCAGCACCTGCTCGGGCTTGAGGTTGTAGGCCAGCTCGATCCGATACCCCTCCTGGTTGGCGCCGTTACGGCGCCGTTCATCCAGCTCGGCCGGCGCCATGCCGATCACGGTGGCCAGGCGGTCGCGCAGGGCGGGCCATTGATCAGCCGGCACCTGGCGGGGCTGCACATAGAGGTTGTAGGTGAGGCGGCTGGACACCAGCACCTGGCCGTTGCGATCCAGAATCCGGCCCCGCATCGGATGGCGCGGCACCAACCGGATGCGGTTCTCATCGGCACGGGCCCGGTTCTCCTGGCCCTGCACCAACTGCAGCCAACCGAGGCGCAGCACCATGGCCGAGGCGAACAGCACCACCAGCGTCAACAGCACCGCTGGCTGCTGCTGCATGCCGCTGTGACGGTGGCCTCCGGCGGACAGCATGGCGGTTTAGGGCTCTGCCCCGAGCCGCTGCTCCAGCAGCTGCAGCCGTTCACCAATGCGGGCGAGGGCGCTCTGAAGATCCCCCTCGCCGGCGAGAGGCACCGCCACGGGTGGCTCCAGGGGCTCCAGGTCGCGCACCTGCACCTTCATCACCGGATTACCCAGGCCGGGCTGCAGGCGATCCAGGTTGTCACGCAGCTGCCGGGCCACCGGCTCCCCCTCCTGCCGCAGTTGATCCAGGGGGTCCTCCGCCTGGGTAAAGCCCTCCACCACGGCGCTCACCCCACCGCGACGGGCGCGGTCCACCACCGCCAATCCCAGGGGCAGCCACTCCTGCATCACAGCCAGCCGCAGGGAATCGAGGGGTTGGGAGGGCATCACGCCAAGCCGGCGGGCTGAAGGGCCTCCAGTCTGGCGCGCTCAGCGCACGGCCTCGATGCCGGGTTGCACGATCTGCTGCCGACAGAACTGCTGGGAACCCCACCACCAGCCGCCGCCCACCGCCAGCACCAACAGGGCAGAGAGAGGTAACAGGGCCTGACGGGTCACGGGCAGCAGCAGCCACTCACCCCAGTCGCGCAGCAGGCGCTCGCGGTCAAAGCGTCGGCGCTCATTCACTGCCTGCTGCAGGCGGCGGCGCAGGGCCTTGCCCACCCAGCGCTCAAACGGCCGCTTCTTGGTGACGGCCATCTTGCGCTCCACCTCCAGCAACTGTCCCGGGGTGAGTTCAGGGTTGAAGGTGCTGATCAGTTCCAAGCTCTTGAGGAACATCTCCACCGCACCGTCCTTGACGGTGCGCTCCTCATCGCTGAGCAACTCCCAATCGAGCTCGGGATAGAACCGCAACCGGTTGGTAACGATCTGATCCTCCGGCAGCTGGCCCGGTTCCCGCAGCCAGCGGTCGGTGTTGGCATCGAAGCGACGCCAGTACAGAAACGGGTTGAGATAAACGACCTTGCCGGCCAGCTGAATGCTGTCCTGCTGGAGACGGCGCTGCAGCTGGAGGTCCTGCTGGGGGGCGGCGGTCAAGGCTCCTGGGCCGGGGCCCCGAGGGTAACGGAGCCCTGCGACCGCGGCCATGGGCGGCGAACCGCCCCTATTCCCACTCGATCGTGCCCGGCGGTTTGCTGGTGATGTCCAGCACCACCCGGTTCACACCCTTCACCTCGTTCACGATGCGGTTGGAGATCGTCTCCAGCAGGTCGTAGGGCAGGCGCGACCAATCGGCGGTCATGCCGTCCTCCGAGGACACACAGCGCAGCACGATCGGATAGGCGTAGGTGCGCTTATCGCCCATCACCCCCACGCTGCGCACTGGCAGTAGCACCGCAAAGGCCTGCCAGATCTCGTTGTAGAGACCAGCCTCCTTGATCTCCTCGCGCACGATCAGATCGGCATCCCGCAGGATGTCGAGCTTCTCGTCGCTCACGTCGCCAAGGATGCGGATCGCCAGGCCGGGGCCGGGGAAGGGGTGCCGCCCCACGATCTCCTGCGGCAGCCCCAGGGTGCGGCCCACCTTGCGCACCTCGTCCTTGAACAACTTGCGCAGCGGCTCCACCAACTTGAACTGCAGGTCCTTGGGCAGACCGCCGACGTTGTGGTGGCTCTTGATCTTCACCGCCACCCGTTCGCCGGTCTTGGGGTCGACGTTGGTGCCGGCGCTCTCGATCACGTCGGGATAGAGGGTGCCCTGGGCGAGGTAATCAAAGGGACCCAGTCGTTTGCTCTCCTCTTCGAACACCCGGATGAACTCGGTGCCGATCAGCTTGCGCTTCTCTTCAGGATCGGTGATCCCCGCCAGCTTGTTGATGAAGCGCTCGCGGGCATTGATGTACTCCACACGGATGTGGAACTTGCGATCGAAGAAGTCCATCAGGAACTCCGGCTCACCTTTGCGCATGAACCCCTGGTCGATGAACATGCAGGTGAGCTGATCGCCGATCGCCTTGTGCAGCAGGAAGGCGAGGGTGGAGGAGTCGACACCGCCGGAGAGGGCCAGCAGCACGCGCTTGTCGCCCACCTGACGGCGCACATCCGCCACGGCCTCATCAATGAAGGCGGCGGTGGTCCAGTCGGGCAGGCAACCGCAGATGTGGTACACGAAGTTGCGCAGCAGGGCCATGCCGCACACCGAATGCACCACCTCCGGGTGGAACTGCACGCCATAGAGCCGCCGGCTGTGGTCCGCCACCGCAGCCTCGGGGGTGTTGTC
>JBEIQU010000020.1:0-13015 GCA_040376355.1 Prochloraceae cyanobacterium
CAGCAGCTGGCTGGTGAGGGCCGCCAGGTCGTCCGGTTGGGTCATGGCGGTTGCGGGCAGGGCTTGAACCGCCGCCGCCATGTCGGTGTTGACCCAGCTGGGGCAGATGGCGGTGACGCGGATGCCCTCTTCCCAGCCTTCATTGCGCATGGTCTGGCAGAGGCCCATCAGGGCGAATTTGCTGGCGGTGTAGCCCGCCAGGCGCCCTTTGGAACGCTTGCCGCTCATCGACACCAGCACCACGATCCGCCCTTCCCCGTGGGCCACCAGCTGGGGCCAGGCCGCCCGCACCAGCTGCCACGGGCCCATCACATTCACCCGCCAGAGTTGATCGATCTCCGCCTCCTGGCCCGGCTCGAACAGCAGCGGCACCCGCGAGAACAGCCCGGCGCTGGCGATCACGCTGTCGATGGCGCCGAAGCGGGCCACGCTGGCCTCCACCCAGGCCTGGGCCGTCTGGGGATCGGCCGCCTCGTAGGGATGCACCAGCAGATCGGCATGGCGATCTGGATCGAGGGCGGTGCCCCGCAGATCCTCAGGGGTGCGCACCCCCAGGCTGAGGCGATGGCCCTCCGCCAGCAGCCGTTCGGCGATGGCCCGGCCGATGCCGCGGCTGGCGCCACTGATCAGCAGGGTGCGGGGGTGCGTTTCCATCAGTTCGGCATGGTCACGAATTCCTCGGCCACGCTGGGGTGCAGCGCCATGGTGCGGTCGAAGTCGGCCTTGGTGGCGCCCATGCCGATGGCGATGGCGGCCATCTGAATGATCTCGGCGGCGTGCTCCCCCACCATGTGGCAGCCGAGCACGCCCCCGCTGGCCCGCTCCACGATCAGCTTCAGCAGCACCTTGGGGTCGCGGGCCGGCAGGGCCTGGCTCATGGGCCGGAAGCGGGCGCGGTGCACCTGGATGCCTTCGGCGCCATGGCGCTCGATCGCCTGCTCCTCGGTGAGCCCCACACCGGAGAGCTCCGGCTGGGAAAACACGGCGCTGGCCACCAGCTCGTGGTTCACACGCCGCGGTTTGCCTCCCCAGAGGGTGTCCGCCAGGGCGCGCCCCTCATCAATGGCCACCGGGGTGAGGTTGATGCGGTCGGTGACGTCTCCCACGGCGTAGATATGAGGCACGTTGGTGCCTTGATCGGCATCCACCGGGATGCGGTGGCCCTCCACAGCCACGCCGGCGGCCTCCAGGTTGAGCCCCTCCAGGAAGGGCCGGCGGCCGGTGGCCAGCAGCACGCCGTTGCAGCTGATCCGCTCACCGCCTTCGGTGATCAGGGTGAGCTCGCCGGGCTGCCCTTCGATGGCCGCCGGGCTGTGGGCCAGGCGGATGTCGATGCCATCGGCCTGCATCGCCTCCTGCACCGCCCGCGCCGATTCCAGATCAAAGCCCCGCAGCAGGTGATCGCCGCGCACCAGCTGGGTCACCTGCACCCCCAGGCCGTTGAGGATGCCGGCGAATTCGCAGGCGATGAAGCCGGCGCCCACCACCACCACCCGCTCAGGGAAGCGCTCCAGTTCAAACAGATCGTCGCTCACCCAGCCGAGCTCGGCGCCGGGAATGGCGGGGCGGTGGGGCCGGCCCCCCACGGCGATCAGGATCCGCTCCGCCTGCAGGCGCTGGCTCTCCTGGCCGTTGCCATCTACCACCGCCACGCTGTGGGCGTCGGCCAGGCGACCCCAGCCGCGCACCAACTCCACCCCGGCCTTCTCCAGGAAGCCGATGTGCAGCTGGTTGAGGCGATCCACCTCCGCCCGCACCCGGCGCAACAGCTCGGCGCTGTCGGAGCTGGTGCTGCCAAGACTCCAGCCGTAGCTGGGGGCATCCGCCAGCAGGTGGCGCATGGCCGAGCCGTACACCAGCAATTTCTTGGGCACGCAGCCGCGAATCACGCAGGTGCCGCCCACCCGGTCGCCCTCCACGATCGCCACCCGGGCGCCGTAGGAGGCGGCCCGTTTCGCCGCCGCCAGGCCGCCGGAGCCGGCACCGATCACCACCAGGTCGAAGGGTTGGGTCATGGGGCGGAGGAACGCACAACAGCGCAGGCTTGTGGGGCCAGATTGCCGCGGCCTGCCTTCCATTGCTTAGAACAGCGCCACCGTGTTCGCGCGCCGTGCTGCCCTCCCCCGATTCCGAGCTGATGGCGCCCCCCCTGAGCTGGCCGGAGTTGGAGCAGTTGCTGCCACCCCAAACGGAGGCGGAGCTGCAGCGTCAGCGCTGTGATGGCCCCACCAATGCCCAGGCTCAGCTGCGCCTGTTCGGCCGGCCGGAGAGCGAGGTGCGCGTCACCCTCTACCGCGATCACCACGCCTGGTGTCCCTACTGCCAGAAGGTGTGGCTGTGGCTGGAGGAGCAGCGGATCCCCTACCGGATCCGCAAGGTCACGATGTTCTGCTACGGCGAGAAGGAGCCCTGGTTCACCCAGCGGGTGCCCTCCGGCATGTTGCCCGCCCTGGAGCTGGACGGCCATCTGATCACCGAGAGCGATGTGATTCTCGAGGCCCTCGAGCGCAGCTTCGGCCCGCTGGGCCAGGGGTTGAGCGACCCGGATGTGCTGCCCCTGCGCCAGCTGGAGCGTCGCCTGTTCCGGGCCTGGTGCCAATGGCTCTGTTACTGCGAAGGGGAGGGAGCCCACACCGCCTCGGCGGAGCAGCATTTCGCACGCATGGCCGGGCTGGTGGAGCAGGCGCTGGAGGCCACCGCCGGCCCCTTCTTTCTGGAACGCTTCGGCACGGCGGATGTGATCTTCGTGCCCTACCTGGAGCGGATGAACGCGTCGCTGGCCTACTACAAGGGCTACGGCCTGCGCCGCCATCACCCCGCCATCGACCGCTGGTTCAGCGCCCTGGAACAGCGCCTCACCTATCGCGGCACCCAGAGCGATATCCACACCCACGCCCACGACCTGCCGCCGCAGATGGGTTGCTGCCTTAGCAGTGGCGGCCCAGAACAACGGCGGCTCGCGGCCCTGGTGGATGGGGGGCTTTGGCCCAGCGATGAGCCGGATCTGATCGAGACCCGCCAGCCTGAACCTACCGATGCGGCCCGGGAGGCCCTCGCGCGCATGCTGCGGCACCGGCAGCGGCTGCTGGCGATCAATCCCGAGGGGGAGCGGCAAGGGGCCGCCGCTGCGGAGCGTCTGGATCAGGCCCTGCGCTGCGCGCTTACCAACCTGATGGCGCCACCGGCGGCGGCCGCTGTGGTGCCCCCTGTTGGCTCAGCGGCTGGCCTGCGCTACTGGCGCGACCGCATCAGTGCCCCCCGGGACATGTCCGTGCATGCGGCACGGCGGCTCCGGGCTGCCCTGGAGCGCACGGCGGCACTGGTTGGGCCGGAGCAGGGGCCGCCGCTGCCCCTGCGGGACCGCCGGGATCAGAACCCGGCACCGTTTGTGGCGCCGTTCGAAGCCCTCAGCGGCCGTTGAGGCCTTCGCGTTTGCGGCTGAGGTACTGCACCAGCTCCTGCTGCAGGGCCAGCAATTCACGCGTGCAGCCGCGAAAAGCCGCCCGGTGACGGATCTCGTCGTGGCGGGTGTTGAGGTCGCGCAGCATCAGTTCGATCGCGTCGAGTTGGGCTCGGTCCATCGCCGCGCGCAGCACAGTGGGTTGACCCTATCAACCACGCCAACCCTGGCTAGTTTGCGGCCACTGGTGGGCTGAGCCGATGGCGTTCCGCAAAGGGTTGCTGGGGGCCGTGCTGCTGGCGGGGCTGGCCTCGGTTCCGCTGCCGGCTCGAACCGCTGAAGTGGACGGGCAGACCTGGTTCACCAGTCCCCCCTGGAAGGTGGAGTTCACCAATTACTGGTGGTACCTGATGCAGGCGGGCGTGGAGTACTACTTCACGGTCACCCTGTCCGACGGGGCCGGTGCCGGCCTGGGGGGCCTGGTGATCCAGCAGACCCGCGGGGTGGACCGCGACTTCCGCTTTTTCACGGACCGCACCCGGGCCTTCGTGGGGCGGCCGCGCCGGGAGGGCGCGGCGATTCCCGTGCAGGCCAGCTTCGATGGCCAGAGCCGCACGATGACAGTGCGCTTCCCGCAGCCCCCCCAGCCGGGGCAAACGATCACCGTGGCGCTGCTGCCCTGGCACAACCCCACCTGGTCGGACACCTACATGTTTGCGGTGAAGGCCTTGCCCGCCGGGGCCAATCCGGTGCCCGCCTCCCTGGGCTTCGCCACCATGCCGATCTATAACCTCCGCGACTAGATCACCAGGTTGGGGTTGGCTGCCAGGTGGCATGGGGCCTTGCTCACGCTGGATCACCACAAGGTGTTCTGGACAGCTGAATCCAGCGGCGGGCTTGGGTAATCTCTGCGTCCTCCTTGGCCTGCGGGCCCGTTCTGGCCGCCGTGCTGATTGCCACTCCCAGCCAGCAGCAGCTGATCGAGTGCGCCGATCGCTACATCGCGGCCCACTACCGCGAGCCGTTGCGCATGCCGGATCTCGCGCGCCACTGCCACGTGAGTGTGCGCACCCTGCAGAACCTGTTTGTTGTTCAGCGGGGGGAACCGCCCCTCAAGGCCCTGCGTCGGTTTCGCCTACACCAGCTGCATGCCCAGTTGCTGGCCCATCCCAAGCTGGCCCTGCGGCAGCACTACGCCCATTGCGGTCTGATCGGCTCCGCGGCCGACCGTGCCTTTTTCCTGGAGCTCTATGGCCTGTCGGTGCGGGAGCACCAGCTGGCCAGCCGCCGCCGCTTGAAGCGGCGGCCCCAGCCCCACCCCAGCAGCACCGCTCAGGCCGCCTGAGTGGTGGGTTGCAGGGAGGAGTGGTGGTGCACGATGCGCCAACCGCCCTCCTGGAAGGCATACACAAACGTGTAGCGGGCGGCCACCCAGTGGTCGCCATCGAGCCAGAAGCTGTAGGTGCCCGCATCCACCACTTCGTTGCAGCCCAGCTGAAGCACGCGGCCATCGATGCGCCCCTTGGGGGAATGGCTCAGAAACTGCTCGAAGTAGGCGCGGATGGCCTCCGGGCTCTGGCGTGGCTCCGCTGAGAGGGTTGGCAGCAGCAGGGCATCGGGGCTGTAGAGCGCCACCACCTGATCAGGATCCCCCGTTTGCAGGGCGTTGTTCCAGCGCTCGAACAGGGCTGTGGCCTGCGCCTCGCTGATGGGGGCGCATGGCTCCGCCTGGGCCGGGGCCACCCCGCCGAAGGCGATGGCGCTGAGCAACACCAGGGCGACCAGGGCCATGCAGAGGCCAGACCAGAGGCCGGCGATCCCCTGTCGCCGCGGCGGGATTGGGCTTAATTTCCCCCCATGGCCCTGCGGCTCCCCCCGTTTCAACCCCTGCCGGCCCCCGATGGCTCTGGCGCTGATCTGCTGGAGGTGCCCCTGGCGAGCCTCCAGCCCACCCAGCTGTGTGTGGGCATGGCGGAGATCCGCAGCCGCCAGCGCGACTTCGCCGAGGAGGCCCCCAAGCAGCGACGCACTTACCTGCGCCGCAAGCCCACCCCCCTGGTGCGCAGTGGCAGCGGCGAGCTGTGGATGGTGGATCGTCATCACCGCCTGCGGGCCCTGATGGAACTCGATCCCGAGGCCACCGCCTTCGGCTACGTGGCGTTGGAGTTGCGGGACACCGATCGCCATGACGTGCTCGAGCAGTTGCATCGGCGGGGATGGCTCTACCTCTACGACGGGCGAGGCCTCGGGCCCCAATCCCCGGCGGCGTTGCCCCGCCAGCTCACCGGCACCCAGGACGATCCCTACCGCAGCCTGGTGTGGAAGTTGAAGCGTGAGGGGGTGGTGGCGGCTGCCCCCCTGATTCCCTTCCACGAGTTCCGCTGGGGGGCCTGGCTGCGCAGCCGCACCCTGCCGCCGTTTAGTTCGGAGCGTTTGGAGCCGGCCCTCCCGGCGGCGCGGGCGCTGGTCCGGTCCCAGGCGGCCGCGCACCTGGCGGGGTGGCTGGGTGCTGCAGCTCCATCGCGCGACTGATCAGGCTGTCGGCGGTGCCGCTGTACACCGCCTCAGCCTCCTCGGCGCTGCGGCCCACGCAGGTCATGCCGAGCTTGCCGTATTCCGACAGGCAGCCCAGCAGGTGAAACACGCTGCCCCGTAGGCGAGCCGGGTCGTAGTGCAGGTCGGCATCGGCGACGATGTCGATCAGGTCGGCGGGGAGTAGGCCGCGCAGATCCGGGTGGGTGAGGTTGTCGGTGGCGCGGTAGTGCAGCGGCTGACCCGTGGGGGCCAGAAACAGGCCCGTGTCTTGATCCAGGTGGCCTGTGGTGATGGCACGCAGGGCCATGGTGGGGTGGGTGGTGCCCCCCTGGCGCAGGTTCACCTCGATCGCCTGCAGGTCCCAGCGGTCCTCGAAGCGGCGGGCGATGAAATCCACGGCATAGCGCTCCAGGGCCCCCTCCGCCGCCAGGGCTTCGCCGATGGCGCGGCCATGGCGCATCAGCTCGAGCCGATAGGCGACCTCGGCGGGCATGCGGCAACCGAGGTAGGTCTGTCCGCTCGGGCCCCCCAGGATCTGCTCATGGGTGGAGAGCAGCTCCACCCGACCTCCGGGGTGGATGGTGCCCTGCACGCTGGGGGAGCTGAGGGCCTCACCCCCCTCCAGCCAGGCCTCCACCAGGGCCCCCTGCTGGGCCAGCAGGTCGCGCCAGCTGGCGGCTGGCATCGGCAGGGTCTCCAGGGCTTGACGCAGCCGTTGGCGCCGTTCCGCGCTGCTCAGCGACGCCAACTGCAGCGGTTCGAGTTCCAAGGGCGCATTGCCCTCGCCGCTGATGCCCTCATTCAGTTTCACCACACAGCGCCGCAGCTGCGGATGGGCCTCCCAGAGCTCGGCGGTGGCCTCGCTGAGGTCGTCGAGGCTGGTCACCAAGCCACTGCCGGGGGGATGGGGCACGCCGCAGCGGGCAAACAGGGCACGGCTGCCAGCCTTGCTGCCCCACTGGCCCAGGGCCGGGTCTGTGCCCAGCAATGGCACTTGCAGCAGCTCCGAGAGCTGTTTTTCCAGCTCCGTCACCACAAAGCAGCTGATAAAGCTGCGCCCCGGCCGCAGCAGTTCACGGATGCGACCCAGCAGGGCTGGCCGTTCCAGCAGCTTTTCGGTGAGCGGGCGGTTGGAGGCGTCGTCGGTGTCGAACAGGTGCAGGCGCCGCCGCGCATGGGAGGTGGGAACCCCTGGCAGCAGCTCCAGCACGGCATCCACCACCAGCTCCGGCAGCAGCTTGCTGGTGACATACACCGCTCGAACGCCGGGATCCCGGAGCCGTATCAGCGAGAACAGCTGGCGTTCTTCGTAGTGGTGGGCGCCGGTCACCAGCGCCATCAGGGCCCGGTCCATCGACAGCGAGGGCACCACCAGTACATCGAACTGGCCGCCATCGCCGCTGTGCTCGCAGCCCCAGCCCGGTTGCAGTTGCTGTTGCAGTTCGCGGAAGTTCAGGGCCATCAGGCCGGTGCTGGGTTCAGAAGTTGAGGCTGATCTGCAGGCCAGCGGCCAGGATGCCCGGTACGGGTTGGTTGGTGCCGCTGGGGTTGAAGATCCACTGCAGCGTGGGCTGCAGCTGCATGGTTTCACTCAGCATGACCATGTAGCCGAGTTCGGCCATGCCTTCGTAAGAGCTCGTGAAATTGGGCTGGGCTGGATTGCTGAGGCCGCCCCGGCCGATGCCGAACACCACCACATCGAGCGGTCGTTTGGGCACAAGGCCCTGCACCACCAGCCCGCCGCCGACAAACATCGGCGCGAAATCCACGTTGGTGTTGGGGGAATAGGAGGCCCCCACCCAGACGCGATCCGCCAGGCCGATCGGAAGCCGTGTTTTCAGGGTGAGGCTGCCGTAGATGCCATCGCCGGTCTGGGGGTCGGGGGAGTTGTAAGCCCCGATGCTCAACAGACCCCCAGGCAGCTGGTTGGCCACGGTGGTGGGGGCGGTGCAGCGTGGATAACTGCGCACCAGGGCCCGGTTTTGGCTGCAGGCCCGGATCGGTGTGCCGGTGGATGGCGCCAACCCGGAACCGGTGTAGTCGAGTTGCACCATCTGCAGGGTGCCGTTGCCGGCTCCACCGACGTTGGCCTGAAAGCCCTGGAAGGAGGAGAGGGGAAAGGAGCTGAAGGTGGTGTTGAGGTCGAACAGCCCCGCCCGCAGGTTGAGATCGTTCTGAATTTGCAGATTCACCACGCCCCCCACGGCCGAGTAGGGGTTGATCGGGAGGTCGTTGCTTTGGATGTTGAGGGTGTTGTTCAGGGAGGAGTGCACATAGAAGTTGAGGATCGGGGCCTCCATGAAATCCGGGTTAACCGGCAGGATTCCGCCTTTCACATTCACCCTGCCGTTGCCGGCCTGACGCTCCAGGGTGGTCTCGGTGAGCCAGAAGGCCGTGGGGTAGGAGGCGCTCTGCAGCGGAAAGATGGCGCCGATCTCGTTGGCGTAGCTGAAGTTGCCGGTGGTGTGGTTGCCGTTGAGGTTGAGGGCCCAATGGTCCAGCTCCTTCCACTGCGCGACATCGCGGGCCAGGCCGCTGTTGAGTTCCAGCTCCACGGAGGTTTGCTGCACCCAGGTGCCCGTGGGCACCAGACCCCCCACCGGGTTGAACAGCGGCTGGGCACTGATGGCCACCTGCAGCTGCATCCAGTCCGGCAGGTTCAGGGCCGATTGCAGCGTGAACAGGGTGCTGGGGGTGTGCTCGACGCTGCCTGCGCTGCTTTTGCCGTCGGTGTCGGCGCGTGCCAAACCGCCGCTGGTGGCCAGGAGGGCACCCAACGCCGCGAGCCCAAGGGATGACAGGCGTCGCAGCCACCGGTGACGCCTGGAGCCCTGGGGCATGGTGGATTCCAGGGGCTTCGGTGAGCCCAGGATCCCCGTTGACCCCCGGTGCTGGCAAGCACCAAGGCCGATGGGGGGCTTGGCCTGGAATCAGGCGGGCAGGATCTCGTCCAGCACCTGACCACTGGTGCACACGGTGCGGCAGGGCCGCTGCTGGCTGCGGCTCAGTTTGCGGGCGGCGATGTAGGCCAGCAGGGGGTTGGGATACACCTTCTGGGGGTTCCAACTGCCGTCGGGGAGCTGGCTCAGCACTTGGGTCTGCATGGGGGCGCCTCACAGGTCCGCGGCGCGGACGCTATGGGTCAGCGGGGCCCCTTCAAGTAGCAGAAAGCACCAAATGCATCCCAAACCGTGTCGGCTACGACTGGAAGCAGGCCTGTCGCTGGAGTTGCTCAGCGATCTGCTGGCAGCGGGTGCCTTGGCGCAGCTGGGGTTCGGAGCTGCGCACTTCCAGCTGGCACTCCCGGCTGCGCTGGCAGTTCCAGGAGGCCACCACGGTGACGCGCTGGGCCAGCGGAATCGACTGGGATGGATCGTCCTTGGCCAGCAACTGGCTAGCGGAGCTCACCTGGGGATCAATCACCAACCCCAGTTGCTGCAGGGGACGTTCGAGGGCCTCGTTGAGGGCATCGCTGTTCAAGCTGGTGATCCAGGAAAACAGCGCCATTCGCGTCTTGCGCACGAGTTGATTATTCGCAGCTGACGGTAAAACCGTGCTGTAGCCAACCGCAAGTGCCGACCGACACGGAATTCTTAAGGGAAACAAAAGGATGCCTGGCGGCGTGGCTGGTGGCGCCTAGGGGCTGACCAGCGCCCAGTTCAGCTGCTCACCGGCGTGGAAGGGCACCAGGCGGGTGGGGCTGTCGCTGCCGTTGTCTAGCTCCAGCAGTGCCGGCAGGCCTGGGGCATCGGGGTCGTGCCGTTGGCGCTCCAGGGTGATGGTGCCCGGGTTGAGGGGCAGGTCATAGAAGCGCGGGCCGTGCTCGCTGGCGAAGCCCTCCAGTTGCTCCAGGGCACCCTCCTCCTCGAATACCTGGGCATAGCTCTCGATGGCATACGGGGCGTTGTAAATGCCGGCGCAGCCGCAGGCTGATTCCTTGGCATGGCGTTCGTGGGGGGCCGAATCGGTGCCAAGGAAAAACTTGGGGTTGCCCGAGGTTGCTGCCCGCCGCAGGGCCTGGCGGTGCAGCTCCCGCTTGGCCACCGGCAGGCAATAGAAATCGGGCCGCAGGCCCCCCTGGAACAGGGCGTTGCGGTTGATGTGCAGATGGTGCGGGGTGATGGTGGCCGCCAGGTTTGGCGGACCCTCCGCCACAAACTGCGCCGCCTCGGCGGTGGTGATGTGCTCGAGCACCACCCTCAGGCCCGGGTGGCGCTGCAGCAGCGGTTGCAGGTGCCGCTCGATGAACACCGCCTCGCGATCAAAGATGTCCACCGCCGGATCGGTGACTTCGCCGTGGATCAGCAGCGGCATGCCGATCCGCTCCATGCGCTCCAGCACCGCCGGGATGTGGGCCAGGTCGCGCACCCCCGCATCGGAATTGGTGGTGGCGCCGGCGGGGTAGAGCTTGGCGGCGGTGAAGATCCCTTCGCGGTGGCCCCGCTCCAGCTCATCGGGGTCGATGCTCTCGGTGAGGTACGCCGTCATCAACGGCGTGAAGGCGTCGGCGGCCGCGGCGCCGGCGCGCTCCCGCAGGGCCGTGAGGATCCGTTGGCGGTAGGCCGCCGCCATGGCGGCGGTGGTGATCGGTGGACGCAGGTTGGGCATCACGATGGCCCGGGCAAACTGCCGGGCCGTGTGGGCCACCACGGCCTGCAGCAGAGCGCCGTCGCGCAGGTGCACATGCCAGTCGTCCGGACGGCGCAGGCTGAGCTGGTCGCTCGGGGGGTGGCTGGTGCCCTGCGGCCGGACGCGGGCGTTCTCCGCTGCCGATTCAGGGCTGGCCATGCAGGCGCACATGCTGGCCTTCAACCTAGGCGCCAAGACGAAGTTGCTGGCAAACTGCGCCGAACCCTGGATCACTCCCATGGCCTGGCTGCGCAAGCTGGCGGCAGCGCTTCCCGTGTTCACGGCCCTCAGCCTGGTGGGCTGCGCCAGCGATGAGGGCGGCATCCAGAGCCAGAAACTCGCCGCCATCAACGGCCGCGGCAAGTTGATCTGTGGTGTGGACGGCAAGCTACCGGGATTCAGCTTTGTGAACCCCGACGGCAGCTACAGCGGCCTGGATGTGGACATCTGCAAGGCCACCGCAGCGGCGGTGCTGGGGGACCCCAGCCAGGTGGATTTCCGCGACCTCAATTCCACCGAGCGTTTCGCGGCCCTGGCCAGCGGTGAGATCGATCTGCTCTCCCGCAACACCACCGCCACGCTGAGCCGCGATGCCCCCGGCGGCAACGCCCTCAGCTTTGCCCCCACGGTTTTTTATGACGGCCAGGGGATCATGACCCCCAAGGCCAGCGGCATCACCAGCCTCAAAGCCCTCGCGGGTCAAACGATCTGCGTGGAGAGCGGCACCACCACCGAGCTCAACCTGGCGGACCGCATGCGGGAGATCAAGGCCCCGTACACCCCCCTGCGCTTCCAGACCGGCGACCAGACCTACGCCGCCTACCTGCAGGGCCGCTGCGTGGCGGTGACCAGCGACCGCTCCCAGTTGGCGGGCAAGCGCACCAGCTTCCCCGATCCCGCCGCCCACACCCTGCTGCCGGAGGTGTTGAGCAAGGAGCCGCTCAGCCCCGCCACGGTGAACGCCGACCCCGCCTGGGCCGATGCGGTGCGCTGGATCATCTTCGGCCTGATGCAGGCGGAGGAGCTCGGCATCACCCAGGCCAACGTCGACGCCAAGGTGGCCGAAGCCAAGGCGAACACCAACCTCGCCGACCTGCGCCGCTTCCTCGGCGTGGAGGGCGACTTCGGCAAACAGCTTGGTTTGCCCGCCAACTTTGTGGTGCTGGCCCTCAAGGCGGTGGGCAACTACGGCGAGATCTTCGAGCGCAACGTGGGTACGGGCTCGCTGCTGAAGCTCGAGCGTGGCCTCAACCGCCAGTGGAGCCAGGGCGGCCTGATCTATTCACCACCCTTCCGTTGATGGGTGCTGCCGGTACCCCCTCTGCGGTGACGCCCTGGTGGCGTGATCGCCGTTGGATCCCCTGGATCGTGCAGGGGGCCGTGGCCCTGGCGGTGCTGGTGGTGGTGGCGGTCCTGCTGGGCAACCTGGTGCGCAACCTCACCGCCGCCGGGCTCCTGCTGAGCTGGCGTTGGCTGGGGAACCCCGCCGGTTTCGACATCTCCGAAACCGTGCTGCCCTACGACGCCAGCCTCCCCTACTGGCGCGCCCTGCTGGCGGGCCTGGCCAACACCCTGCGGGTGGTGGTGACGGGCCTGGTGGGGGCCACGCTGCTGGGCACCCTGGTGGGCACCGCCTCCTTCAGCAGCAATGGCCTGCTGCGGCGCCTGGCGCGGGTGTACGTGGAGGTGATCCGCAACATCCCGCTGCTGCTGCAGTTGGTGTTCTGGTACTTCGTGGTGTTTCTGGCCCTGCCCAACGGCCGCGATGCCTTGCAGCTGCCGGGCCTGGTGCTGGCCCGCTCCGGTCTCTACCTGGGCTGGTTCACCGATCCGCTGCACCTCACCTGGGCGGGCCCCCACCTTGAGGCGGGCGTGTGGCATGCGCCGCTGCGCCTCTCGGTGGAGTTCGGTGCCCTGCTCACCGGTCTGGTGGTGTACACCGGTGCCTTCATCGCCGAGGTGGTGCGCGGGGGGGTGGCCTCCGTGCCCCAGGGCCAGTGGGAAGCGGCGCGCTCCCTGGGGTTCATGCCGCTGCAGACCCTGCGCCACATCGTGCTGCCCCAGGCCCTGCGGGTGATCGTGCCCGGCCTCAACAGCCAGTACATCTCCCTGGCCAAGAACTCCTCCCTGGCGGTGGCCTGCGGCTACAGCGACCTTTATTCCGTGGCGGAAACCACCCTGAACCAGAGCGGCCGGGCGGTGGAGGTGATGCTGATCCTGCTGGGGGCCTATCTGGTGCTGGATCTGCTGATCTCGGCCCTGATGAACGGGCTGAACCAGCTGGTCCAGCTCAAGGAGCGCTGATGGAACGCCTCGGACCCGATCGCTGGATCCTGCGCCTGCGGCGCGAGCTGTTTGCCAGCCGCACCGACGGCCTGATCACACTGGTGTTGCTGGGGGCCCTGCTGGCCCTGGGGGTCGGCTTCCTGCGTTGGGCCCTGTTCCAGGCCG
>JBEIQU010000228.1:0-3403 GCA_040376355.1 Prochloraceae cyanobacterium
CGCATCGGCGACCAGGGGGTGGTGCTGCTGGGGCACCAGAAGGGCCGCGACACCAAGGAGAACGTGGCGCGCAACTTCGGCATGGCCTCCCCCGGCGGCTACCGCAAGGCGATGCGGCTGATGGACCACGCCGACCGCTTCCGCCTGCCGATCCTCAGTTTCATCGACACCCCAGGGGCCTATGCCGGCCTGCTGGCGGAGGAACAGGGCCAGGGTGAAGCCATCGCCGTGAACCTGCGGGAGATGTTCCGGCTGCGGGTGCCCATCGTGGCCACCGTGATCGGCGAGGGGGGCTCCGGCGGCGCCCTGGGCATCGGCGTGGCCGACCGGCTGCTGATGTTCCAGCACAGCGTCTACACCGTGGCCAGCCCGGAGGCCTGCGCGTCGATTTTGTGGCGCGATGCCGGCAAGGCGCCGGTGGCCGCCGAGGCCCTCAAGATCACCGCCCCGGATCTGCTCAAGCTGGGGATCATCGATGCCGTGATCCCCGAACCCTCCGGCGGCAACCACTGGGCCCCGCGGCAGGCGGCCGAGAACCTGCGCATCGCCGTGCTGCAGCACCTGAACGACCTCCAGACCCTGAGCGAACAGGAGCTGATTGAGCAGCGCTACGCCAAGTTCCGCCGCATGGGGCGCTTCCTGGAGGCCGGCACCCAGGACCCCAGCCTCAGCTCCTGATCGCCCCCCATCCCCTTGAGCGCGTCCCCCCGTCCTGCCGTTCTGATCAGCGGCGCCTCCCGCGGCATCGGTGCCGCCACCGCCCGCCAGTTCGCCGCTGCCGGCTACGACCTGCTGCTGCTGGCCCGCAGCGGCTCCGACTTGGAGGCCCTGGCCGGCGAGCTACGCCCCCTGGGCAGCCGGGTGGAAACCCGCTGCCTGGATCTGTCGGACAGCGGCGCCATCGCCCCGGCGCTGGAGGAGTTGCTGCAGCGCGGGCTATGCCCCTCGGTGGTGATCAACAACGCGGGCGCCGCCTATACGGGCCCCCTGGCGGAGATGCCCCTGGAGAGCTGGCAGTGGCTGCTGCAGCTCAACCTCACCAGCGTGTTCCAGCTGTGCCAGGCGGTGTTGCCGCAGCTGCGCCAGCGGGGCGGCGGGCTGATCATCAATGTCAGTAGCCATGCGGCCCGCAACGCCTTCCCCGACTGGGGGGCCTACTGCATCAGCAAGGCGGCCCTGGCCAGCTTCAGCCGTTGCCTGGCGGAGGAGGAGCGCAGCCATGGGATTCGCGTTTCCACCCTCACCCTGGGTGCGGTGAATACGCCCCTGTGGGACAGCGCCACCGTCCACAGTTCGTTTGATCGCCGTGCCATGCTTTCGACGGACCGCGTGGCCGAGACGTTGTTGTCTCTGGCCCAGCAACCCTCCTCCCAACTTGTGGAGGATGTCACCCTCATGCCCGCCGCCGGTGTTCTTTGAGCGCTGAGCAGGGACCATCCATGACCTCTACCCTCCCTTCGAGCCTTCCCGGACAGCTGACGCCCGTGAGCCGGCGCATCCGCGAACGTCTCGAGGCCGCCGGTGTGCCCTTCCTGGCGAACGACAACATCGCCGACCACCTGCTCGACGGCGAGATGGACCAGCTGGAGCTGGAGGTGGCCGGCAAGGTGCGCGACCTGCTGCGCAGCCTGGTGATCGACATCGAAAACGATCACAACACCGAAGAAACGGCAGAGCGCGTGGCGCGCATGTATCTGCATGAGGTGTTCAAGGGTCGGTATCACGAACAGCCCAAAATCGCCAGCTTCCCGAACGTCAAACAGCTCGACGAGATTTATACCGTCGGCCCGATCTCGGTGCGTTCGGCCTGCTCGCACCACCTGGTGCCCATCCTCGGCAACTGCTGGATCGGCATCAAGCCCGGTGAACGGGTGATTGGCCTGTCCAAGTTTTCACGGGTGGCCGACTGGGTGTTCTCCAGGCCCCACATCCAGGAGGAGGCGGTGATGATCCTGGCGGACGAAATCGAGCGCCTCTGCCAGCCCCAGGGCCTGGCGATTCTGGTGAAGGCCCAGCACTACTGCATGAAATGGCGCGGTGTGAAGGAGCCCCAGACCAGCATGGTGAACTCCGTGGTCCGCGGTGATTTCCGCCACGACCCCAGCCTCAAGGCCGAATTCTTCGAGCTGGTGAAGCAACAGGAATCCCAGCTGGGCTACTGAGGCTGTTGGGCCGCTGAAGCCATTCAGCCCATCAGGGCTGAACCGGCCCCACCGGCGTGGACGCCACCCGCTTCACTTGGCCGTTCTGGTTGACCACCACCACCACCATCAGCTTCTGGCCCACATCCAGCGGACCTGGCACATAGGTGGTGCCGTTCGCCCCTTCGACTAGCACCCAGGTGCGGGTTCCGGGCTGGATTCGATACCAGTGGTAGTTGGCCTGGGGCAGGGCCGCCTGGGCATTCACCTGGGCCGCCGCGGTGAGCAGCTGCCCCACCGCCGCATTGCCTGAGAGCACCAGCTTCTGCAGGCCGTCAATGCGCTGCTGCACCACCCCCTCCTGTTGCACGTCGGTGGAGATCTGCTGCTGCAGCTGCTGGATCTGCTGCTGCGGACTCTCGGTGACCCCAGGGATGCACTGCAGGGTGCCGTCCACCAACTGACAGCCCACCAGGTCTTGCGCCTGGGCGGGGCCGGGCAGAGGCAAGGGTGCACCGAGCACTGCGGTGGCGGCCACCAGGGTGAGCAGGGGCCGGAGCAGACGGGCCATGGGGAGCAATCAGGTGTGCTGATCCTGGCGGAACGGGGCCAGGGCCGTCACCAGGGCCGCCACCCGCGCCAGATCTTTGTCACCCGGAGCCTGCTCCACCCCACTGGACACATCCACCCCATCGGGCGGAGAAGCCGCCAGGCTGCG
Source organism: Prochloraceae cyanobacterium (assembly GCA_040376355.1). Classification (GTDB taxonomy): domain Bacteria; phylum Cyanobacteriota; class Cyanobacteriia; order PCC-6307; family Cyanobiaceae; genus Vulcanococcus. The sequence continues at coordinate 2,860 of JBEIQU010000228.1, forward strand.
CAGCGAGGGGGCCAGCCGCTCCGGGCTCAACCCACCGGCCAGCCACCAGGGCAGCGCCGGGCGGAACCCCTCCAGCCAGTCGATCGGGATGCGATGGCCCGTGCCCCCCAGCTGGTCTGGCACCCACGCATCCAGCAGAAGAGCATCCACACAACCGGCATAGGCCTGGGCCCGCTCGAGGTCGTGCGGGCTGCGGATGCGCAGGGCTTTCCAGAGCAGCAGCTCCGGCCCCAGGGCCTGACGCAGCTGCCGGCACCGTTGCACCGATTCGGAGCCATGCAGCTGCAGCACCCGATGGCCCCGCTCCGGCCGCAGCTGCGGCAGCAGGGCATCGTCGGGATCCGCCACCACCAGCACCCCCAAGCACAGGGGGTTGGCCTGGGCCACGGCCGCAAAGAGGGGCTCCCGGGGCTCGGGCTCGAGCCAACGGGGTGAGGCAGGCACGGCGATCACACCGATGGCATCGGCCCCCAGCCGAGCCACCGCCGCCGCCTGCGCGGGCTGGCGCAGGCCACACACCTTCAGCCAGGGCCGGGGTGTGGGC
>JBEIQU010000151.1:0-4642 GCA_040376355.1 Prochloraceae cyanobacterium
CCAATCCCAGCAGCGCCCTCGCACCGCAGCCGCTGCAGAAAGGCCTGGCCCTTGGGCGCTTTGAACCGCGCCTAGAGCTGGGCAACCTGAGCCGCAAGTGGGCCCAACTGGCGGCGGTTCACAAGGATCTGCAGGCCAGCGGCTACCTGCTGGTGCTGGACGACGGCCGCTACGCCCAGCTGCAGGCCGAGAAGCCTCTGCCGGCGGCCAGTTCGATCAAGACGCCGATCCTGCTGGCGGCCCTGGAGGACCTCGACACCGGCAAGCTCCGCTGGAACGACCCACTGCTGCTGACCAAGGAGGTGATCGGCGGCGGCGCCGGCTGGATGGCCAGCAAACCCCTCGGCACCCGCTTCCCCTTCTGGGAAGCCGCCACCGAAATGATCCGGGTGAGCGACAACAGCGCCACCAACCTGTTGATCAAGCGTCTGGGGGGGAAGGCCAGCCTCAATGCCCGCTTCCAGGCCCTGGGGCTCACCGGCACGGTGATCAACAACTGGCTGCCGGATCTCGACGGCACCAACACCACCAGCGCCCACGACCTGGCCCGGGCCATCGCCCTGGTGGACACCGGCGAAAAGCTCAGCCCACGGGCCCGTGATCTGTTCCGCGAGGTGATGGGCACCTCGCGGACCAACACCCTGTTGCCCCTGGGCCTGCTGATGGGCCTTGGCGGTGACTCCGCCGACCCCGACAGCGACCTGCTGGGCCATGGCGTCACCGTGCTGAACAAAACCGGCGACATTGGCATCGCCTACGCCGACGGCGGGCTGATCGAGCTGCCCAACGGCCAGCGGGCCGTGGCCGCCTTCCTAGTGAAGGGGCCGTTTAACGACCAGCGCTCCACCGATCTGATCCGCGCCATGGCCGCCGAGGTGGCCCGCAGCCTGATCGGCAAACCCCGCGCCAGTGCCGCCCCCCGACCATGACCCCCTTCCCTCTGCTGCTGCTGGCGGCCACCCCCAGCACCACCCCTGCACCTGCAACAGCACCAGCACCCGCCCCCGCACCGATCCAGCGCCCCCAGACCGTGGCGCCCCTGCCGGGCGGCCTCGACCAGGTGTTGGTGGTCAACGACAACAACCCTGAGCTGATCAGCGCGCCCGGGATTCTGCTGTCCACCTTCCCCGGCCAGGGCCGCAGCCAGCCCGAAGCCCATCTCAACCTGCCGCTGAATGGTCGCTTCGATCTGTTCAGCCACCACGTGTTCGCCGGCAAGGCGGATCAGCTCAACTCCACCCTCTGGCTGGCGGTGCTGGCCCAGCCCCGCGGCCCCCAGCCGGTGACCCTGCAACTGCTGGCGGGATCCACCGCCCTCTCCCAGGCCACGGATCGGATTCAGCCCCAGGCCCCCTTCCTGCCACTGCCGGACCTGATGCCCCAGGACGGCGCCACCTATGCGGGCCCCGGTAGCCGGGTGGCCACGGAACTATTGGGGCGCCAGCGGAGCCCCTTGCTGCCGGAGCGCTGGAGCCTGCCCCCCGGCCAGCCCACCACGCTGCTGGTGCTGCCGCTGCCGGTGCGTGGGCTGGACCCCCTGCTGAACGGCCGCAACCTGCAACTGCGGCTGCAGAGCAGCGGGCCGGTGAGCCTCGCCACCCTGGCGGCCTTCGGCGAGGGCGACCAACCGCCGCCGCCGGAGCGCTGGGCCGCCCTGCTGGATGGCGGCCTCAGCGCCAAGGAGCACACCCCCACCCCACGGGGCAGCAGCGGCAAGTTGGTGTATTCACGCGTGAGCGGCGTGCAGGTGGGCAGCACCTGGCGGGCCACCCTCACCGATCCGGGCAAGCCTTACCTCTCCGCCGATCGGGCCCCGATCTCCTGGCCCATTGCCTCCCTGGAGCGCGGCAGCCTCGGCACCCGCCAGGTGCAAACCGCTGAACTGAAGGCGTTCTATCCCGGTACCGCCTGGGCGGCCCACGGCAACTACGGGGTGGAATACGACCTCACCCTGCCGCTGCGCAACACCGGGGCCCAGACCCTGCAGTTGCAGCTGGCGCTGGAATCGCCCATCAAGGGGGACCAGCCCGTTGGGGGGCTGCGGTTTAAGGCCAAGCCGGGGCCAGCGGTGATGTTCCGCGGCACCGTGGAGGTGAGTGGCCTGGACGGCAGCGATGGCAAAGCCACGGGCCGCCAGGGGTTCCACCTGGTGCAGCGGGTGGGGCAACAGGGGCCGGCCCTAGGCACCGTGAGCCTGGCGCCGGGCGGCAGCCGCAGCCTGCGGGTGCGGCTGATCTACCCAGCGGACGCCACACCGCCCCAGGTGCTCAGCCTGCTGCCTGTGAAACAATCGCCCGAACAGCCTGATTCATCCCGCTGATGCAAGCCCGCAAGCGCAGGGTTTACCCCTTCACCGCCATCGTGGGCCAGGAGGAGATGAAGCTGGCGCTGCTCCTCAACGTGATCGATCCGCGCATTGGCGGCGTGATGATCATGGGTGACCGCGGCACGGGCAAGAGCACCACCATTCGCGCCCTGGCGGACCTGCTGCCGGAGATCGACGTGGTGGCCGGCGACCCGTACAACAGCTCCCCCAGCGACCCCGATCTGCAAAGCGCCGAGGTGCGCCAACGGCAGGAGCATGGCGAGCAGCTGCCCATCGAACAACGGCAGGTGCCGATGGTGGACCTGCCCCTGGGGGCCACGGAAGACCGCCTCTGCGGCACCATCGATATCGAGAAGGCGCTCAGCGAGGGCGTGCGGGCCTTCGAGCCCGGCCTGCTGGCCAAGGCCAACCGCGGCCTGCTCTACGTGGACGAGGTGAACCTGCTGGACGACCACCTGGTGGACGTGTTGCTGGACTCCGCCGCCTCCGGCTGGAACACCGTGGAACGGGAAGGGGTGAGCGTGCGCCACCCGGCCCGGTTCGTGCTGATCGGCTCCGGTAACCCCGAAGAGGGAGAGCTGCGGCCCCAGCTGTTGGATCGCTTCGGCATGAGCGTGGAGGTGCGCACCGTGCGCGACCCGGAACTGCGCGTGCAGGTGGTGGACCAGCGCACCGCCTTCGACAACGACCCCGATGGCTTCAACACGGCGGTGCAACCCACCCAGGACGGGCTCCAGGCCCGGGTGGTAGAAGCCCAGAAGCGCCTGCCCCAGGTGCAGATCGACGACGACCTGCGCATTCGCATCTCCGCCATCTGCGGCGAACTGGATGTGGACGGCCTGCGGGGCGACATTGTGACCAACCGCGCCGCCCGGGCCCTGGCCGCCTTCGAGGGCCGCACGGAGGTCACCGAAGACGACGTGGCCCGCGTGGCCGCCTGCTGCCTGCGCCACCGCCTGCGCAAGGACCCCCTGGAGCAGATCGACTCCGGTGATCGGGTGGTGAAGGTGTTCTGCAAGGTGTTCGAGCGGCCCGACAGCACCGACCGCGCCGCCTTCGAGCTGGCCCTGGCGGCCTGATGCCCACCCGGGGGGCCTGGTGAGGATCCTCGGCCTCGACCCCGGCCTGGCTCGCGTGGGCTATGGCGTGATCGACGTGGATGGGCGGCCAGGCAGCGGCCGCCAGCACCTGGTGGACTGCGGCATCATCCGCACCGATCCGGGCCGCAGCGACGGCGATCGGATGGTGGAAATCGCCCGCGACCTGCGGCTGCTGCTGCGCACCTGGCGGCCGCAACTGGCGGCGGTGGAGAAGTTTTTCTTCTACCGCTCCAGCACCACCATCTCCGTGGTGCAGGCGCGGGGGGTGCTGATGATGACCCTGGCCCGCTTCCAGGTGCCGGTGGTGGAATTTCCGCCGATGCAGATCAAGCTGGCCCTGGCGGGCCATGGCCATGCCGATAAGGGCGACGTGCTCGATGCGGTGATGCGGGAGCTGAACCTGGAGGATCCGCCGCGGCCTGACGACGCCGCCGATGCCCTGGCGGTGGCCCTCACCGGCTGGTTCCAGCGCTGAGCCATGGCAGAGCCCGGCAACGCCAGCAAGGCTGAGCTGCGGCGGCTGTTCCGCCAGCGGCGGCGAGCACTGCAGCCGGCAGCCCAGGGGCCGCTGCTGGCGATCGCCCGCCGGGAGCTGCCGGCCCAGCTGCCAGCCGGCCAACGGCTCGGCATCTACTGGCCCCTGGCCGGCGAGGCGGATCTGCGGGCGCTGGACACCGAGCCCCAGCTGCGGGGGCGACTGGCCCTACCCCGGGTGCACCAGGGCACGCTGCGCTACCGGCCCTGGGGCACCCATACCGCCTTGAGCCCGGATGACACCGGCATCAACGCCCCCGCCGACGGGCCGGACCTGGAGCCGAAGCAGCTGGGGTTGCTGCTGGTGCCGGCCCTGGCCTGCGACCACGAGGGGTACCGGCTGGGCTATGGCGGTGGCTGGTTTGATCGGCTGCGCAGCGCCCCGGCATGGCGCGCCGTGCCGGCATTGGCGGTGCTGCCGCAGGGCTGCCTGATGGAGCAACTCCCGCGGGACCCCTGGGATGTGCCCCTCGATGGCTGGCTGAACGAGCGTGAGCTGGTTTGGTTGCAAGCTGTGTAAGCGAGGGCCGGATGCCACCGCCGAGCGGCAGGGTTTGGCAGGATCGGCACAGGACAACCGTGCTGCTGTGGATCTCCAGGCCAACGACGCCTTCCGATCGGCCCTCAACCTGGGGCAGGACAGCCCGCGCCGGGGTCCCAGCATCCGGCTCAACCACGGCAG
>JBEIQU010000056.1:0-8447 GCA_040376355.1 Prochloraceae cyanobacterium
CCGCACCGGCAGGCGCTGCTCCAGGATCTCCGGATCGGTGAGGCGCGAGTTGGTCATGTGGCTCTGCACCGCGGAGGCCCCATCGAAGCCCTCGCCGGCACCGGTGCCACCGCAGATCGTTTCGTAGTACTGGCAGCGGCCATTGCCGAAGCTGAGGTTGTTCATCGTGCCCTGGGCCGCCGCCATCACCCCCAGGGCGGCGAACAGAGCGTTAGCCACCGCCTGGGATGTCTCCACATTGCCCGCCACCACCGCCGCAGGCGGCTCGGGATTGAGCAGACAGCCGAGGGGCACCACCAGCTCCAACGGTTCGAAACAGCCCGCATTGAGCGGAATGGCCTCCTGCACCAGACAACGGAACACGTAGAGCACAACGGCCTTAGTGATCGCCAGGGGGGCATTGCGGTTGTTGGCTTGCTGCGAGGCCGTGCCGCTGAAATCAATGCAGGCCGTGCGGCGCTGGCGATCAACCCGCACAGCCACCCGAATCTCCAGGCCGCCATCCATCAGCACCGTGGCCTGACCGGCCTCCAGCCGATCGATCACCCGCCGCACCGCCTCGGCCGCATGGGCCTGCACCTGGGCCATGGCGCCCTGCACCACGGCAGGCCCCTCAGCTGCCATCAGCGCCTGCAGGCGCTCCACCCCCAGCTGATTGGCGGCCAGCTGAGCCTGAAGATCCGCCAGCAGTTGGTCGGGGTTGCGGGCTGGATGGGGACCCCGCTGGAGCCGTTCACGCCACAGCAGCTCCAGCAGCTCGCCATCGCGCAACAGCGGCACGTTGTCGAACAGCAGCCCCTCTTCCTCGATGGTTCGGCTATGGGGCGGCATGGAACCGGGGGTGATGCCACCCACATCAGCGTGGTGGCCGCGACTGGCCACAAAGGCCCGCAGACGATCCGCCTCGAACACGGGGGTGATCACGGTGAGGTCCGGCAGATGGGTGCCGCCGTTAAACGGGTTGTTGGACACCACCGCATCGCCCGGGGCCAGGGGTGGATGTGCGCCGCGGGCCACCGCCGCCAGCAGGGCCCGCACGCTTTCGCCCATGGAGCCCAGGTGCACCGGAATGTGCGGTGCATTGGCCACCAGGCCACCGCCTGGATCAAAGAGGGCGCAGGAGAAGTCCAACCGCTCCTTGATGTTCACCGAGGCGCTGGTCTGCTGCAGTCGCGTGCCCATCTGCTCGGCGATGGCCGTGAAGCGGTGGCTGAACAGCTCCAGCCCGATCGGATCCAGGCCCATGGGATCCAGGGCTGACGGCTCGGGCTGAGACGGTTCGCGTGGGCCTGCATCAACGGACGACGGAGCAGCCGTGCGCTCCAGCAACAACTCCCCGCCCTCCAGGCAACGGGCCTGCCAGCCGTGGGGCAACAGGATTGTGCCCGTGGCCTCGGCAATCAAGGCCGGACCCTCCAACCGCTGACCCGCCGGTAGCTCCGCGCGCTGCCACAGCTGGGCGGAGCGCCAGGCCCCCTGCAGGTACAGCCGGATGGGCGCCCCCGCACCCAGCGCAGGCGCGGCGGCCGCTTGAGCCGCCGCAGAGGCTGGCTGCGGCATGGCATCCGCAGGCCAGCGCAACTGCAGGGTGAGGCGATCCACCACCAGCGTGGAGGCCTGCCCACCCGGCAGATGGCCATAGCGGCGCCGATAGGCCCGCTCAAACTGCCGCTGCAGATCGGCGCATCGGGCCCCAGGGGGCCAGGCCAGCGCCAGCACCTGATCACGCCCCCCCAGACGCAGCTGCAGCAAGCGCTCCACCTGGGCCGTGGGGGCAGCGGCCTGTGGCTGCAGCAACTGCTCGACCCGCTGTGCCAACTCCTCCAGCAGTGGTGGCGCCAACGGACGCTCCACCGGCTCCTCCAACAGCAGCCCCTCATCCGCCAGGCCGATGCCATAGGCCGAGAGCACACCGGCCAGGGGATGCAGCAACACCTGCTCCATGCCCAGCAACTCCGCCAGGGCGCAGGCGTGCTGGCCGCCAGCTCCGCCAAAACTGCAGAGCACGGCGTCGCGCAGGTCGTGGCCGCGCTGAATCGAGATGCGCCGGATCGCCTCCGCCATGCGTTCCAAGGCCACCGAGAGGGCCCCCTCCGCCGCCTGTTCCGGCGTGCAGCCCATGGCCTGCGCCAGCGGCGTGAAGCCCGCCGCCACCACGGCCGCATCAATCGGCTCGCGGCCCGAGGGGCCGAACACCGCCGGGAAACACTCCGACCGCAACCGGCCCAGCAACAGATTGGCGTCGGTGACCGTGAGCGGACCGCCGCGCCGGTAACAGGCGGGCCCCGGAACAGCGCCGGCCGACTGCGGCCCCACCGCCAGGCGCAGGCCATCGAACTGCAGTTGCGAGCCTCCTCCTGCCGCCACGGTGTGGATCTCCAACATCGGGGCCTGAATCGGCACACCGCCCAGCTCCACCTGCTCACGGCGCGGCCAGGGGCCAGCGCAGTAACAGACATCCGTGGAGGTGCCGCCCATGTCGAAGCCGACGATGCGCCGGAAGCCGGCGGCGGCAGCCGTGCGCACCGCCCCCACCAGGCCCCCGGCCGGACCGGACAGGATCGTGTCCTTGGCGCGCAGGTCGGCCGGCACTGTGAGCACCCCGCTGGATTGCATCACCCGCAGGGGCACCTGGGGGCCCAAGGCCCGCTGCACCTGCCGCAGATAGGCCTGCAACACCGGAGCCACCGCCGCCTCCAGCACGGCCGTATGGCCACGGGGCACCAGCCGCGGCAGGGGACTGACGCGGTGGGAGAGGGCGATCTGCTCAAATCCCAACGCCTCCAGCCAGGAGCCAAGGGCCAGCTCATGGCTGCCGTTGGTGGTGCTGTGCAACAGGGCAACCGCAACACTGGTGAGCCCGTCGGCGCGGGCCTGGAGCAGTTGGGCCCGCAACGCCGCATCCAGCTGCAGGGGCTGCAACTCCTCACCGGTGGCCGCCAGGCGCCCACCCACCTCAATCACCCGGCGCTGCAGAGGTTGCGCCCGAAGGATCTCCAGGGCGAACAAGTCGGGGCGGTGCTGATCACCGATCTCGAGGAGATCGGTGAAGCCGCGGTTCACCAGCAGCAGGGTGGGCGCTCCCTTGTGCTCCAGAAACGCATTGGTGGCCACCGTGGTGCCCAGGCGCACCTCCTCCACCAGGGCCGCAGGAATCGGCGCATGGCCGGAGAGATCGCACGCCAGCGGCAGGCCCAGCAGGCCGCGAATGGCCCGGACGGCGGGATCCCCGACGACATCCGGCTGCTCCGACAACACCTTCTGCACCAGCAGCTCACCGCTGGGGCTGCGGGCCACCACATCGGTGAAGGTGCCGCCGCGATCGATCCAGAACCGCCAGCCGGCGGGCATCAGCGGTAGTTCTGGAACTGCAGCGGCACCTCCACGTCCTGGGCCTTCAAGAGGTTGATCGCAGCCTGGAGGTCGTCCTTGTTCTTGCCGGTGATGCGCAGGGTGTCGCCCTGGATTGCCACGGTGACCTTCTTGAGCTCATCACGCACGGTTTTGCTCAGCTGCTTGGCCAACTCCTGGGTGAGGCCCTTGCGCAGCTTCACCACCTGCTTGAGGCGGTTGCCCCCCACGGGCTCGGGGGTCTGGAAGTCGAAGATCTTCAGCGAGAGATTGCGCTTGGTGGCCTTCTGCCGCAGCACATCCTCCACCGCCTGCAGGGTCATGTCGCTGGCGGTGGTGATCGTGAAGCTGGCCTCCTCCAGGTCGATCTCGGTGTTGGAATCCTTGAGGTCGTAGCGGGTGGACACGTCGCGGCGCACCTGGTCGAGGGCGTTTACCAGCTCCTGACGATCGAAGTCGGACACGACGTCGAAGGAATAGGTCTCGGCCATGGGACAGCGGTGGGCAAGGCCCACACCCTAGAAAAGACTCATCGATTCGCCTGCGCCGCCGCGGCGCTGATCTGCGTGGACGCGAGCTTTGCCTGGTCGCTGTTGCTCGCCGCCGGGGTGGTGGTGGGCAGCCTGGTGCCGCTGGGGGCCGCCCGCTCCCAGGCCAACTTCCAACTGAGCGATCTGGCGGCCCCACGGGCCATGGCCGACCGGCTGCCGGAGTGGGGCAAACGGGCCAACTGGGCCCATCTCAACAGCTTTGAAGCCTTCACCCTGTTTGCGCCGGCGGCCCTCCTCTGCCTGATCACCCAGGTGCACAACCCCGTGGCCACCGCCGCCGCCTGGCTCTACCCCGGCCTGCGGCTGGCCTACATCGCCGCCTACGTGGCCAACCTGCCGCCGCTGCGCTCCCTCTGCTGGGCTAGCGCCATGGTGTGCACGGGACTGCTCTACCTCGAAGGGCTCAAGGCCGCCCTCGCTGCCGCCGCCTGAGCGTCAGTCGAAATACATCAGGCTCACCACCTTGCCCATATCTTCGGCGGTGCGGCAGCTGGCGATCAGGGTTTCGCTGTCGTGGAAGGCGTAACAGATCAGCTGATCACAGCGGCGGATGATCTCCTGGTTGCAGAGGCTGCTGGCCATCGGCAGCGGCAGCTCATCGTTTTCAGGCTTCTCCACCAGATGCAGCACCCGCTCGAGCTGCTCACGCGATTCGCTGGGCTGCCGGTCGAGGCTCTGGGGCAGCAACACCGTCAGGCGCGAGGCATCCACCTCCAGCACGCCGCGGATCACCGCGGCATTCACCCCCAGAGAACCGGAGGTGATCAGGCTGTGGCCCTCCTGGGCCAGGGAGCGGGCCACCAGTTCCACCAGATGCACCGACACCACGGGCACATGGCGGCTGCCGAGGATGGCGATGCGGCGCTTGCTGCGGTCCTGCAGCATCGCCAGCTCTTGGGCCAGGGTGTCAATCCGGTCGAGGGCCGGTAAATCGAGGGACCGGGTCAACGCACGCCACCTGCTGACAGCTCGAAACTAGCAGTGTTCAAGCGGTTACCGGCAGCCGCAGCCGCGCCAGCAGGGGCCGGAAATCGCAGTGCTCCTCCACCAGCCGGAAGGCAAAGGTGGCCTTCACCGATTCATGCAGGCGCACATGGCCGAAGGTGCTTTCCACCACTTCCACGGTGGTGAGAGTGTCGTGCTCCACCTTGAGCAGGGGCACCTCCAGCTCCTCCGCCCGGGAAATCAACTGCGGCAGGGGCTCGCCGGCGCCGGTCAGGATCAGGCACTGGGTGGAGGCCTCCAGGGCCGCCAGCTGGATGTCGGTGCGATCGGCCCCCGTCACCACGGCCATGTTGCGGCGACGACGGAAGAACTCCATGGCGGAGTTCACATTCATGGCCCCGATCGAGAGGGTTTCCACCAACAGATCCAGGCGGTCGTGGCAGCAGAGCACGCGGGCATCCAGCCGGCGCACCAACTCCTCCACGGTGACGCTGCGCAGCAGCGGGGAGCGGGGCATCACCCCCAGCACCGGCAACCCCAGCTGCTCCAAGGCCGGCACCACATCGGCCCGCAGGGCCTCCACTTGCTCGGGTGGCACCCCATTGAGCACCACACCACAGAGCAGATCCCCCAACTGCCGTTGGGCCGCCAGCAGAGGCTCCACACTGCTGCAGGCCTCCCAGGCGTGCACCAGCAGCACCGGGGCCCGCAGCCCCTGGGCCACCTGGGCGAGGCTCAAGCCATAGAGCAGGCCGTCGTGGAGGTTGCCGGAAGCCTCCAGCAGGGTGAGCCCCTCGGCCTGGGCCTGCAGCCGCTCCCGCAGACGCTCAAAACCCTCCCCGGCCTGCAGATCCCCGGCCAGGAGCCGCTGCCGGGCGGTGTCGCTGTGCTGCAGATGCACCGACGGCACCAGCTGATCGTCGGCCAAGCCCAAAACCTGGCCCACAAAACGCACGTCATCGTCAATCAGCTCAGCCCCGGCCGGGGTGGCCTCAGCGCTGTCGGCCAAGGGTTTGCCCAGGCGCACCGGCACCCCCTGCTGCAACAGCAACCGGGCCAAGCCGAGCACCACCGCTGATTTGCCGCTGAAGGCTTGGCAGGAGCCGATCAGCAGCGCCCCCGAACCGGCTCCGGAACCTGCTCCCGAACCGGCTCCCGAACGGGCGTCGGCGAACGCACTGTCCTGGCCCATCGGAGCGACACGGTTCGGACGAATCTAGGCCGAGCCAGCGGCACGATTGCTGCAAACACCGCGCCCATGGCGCAAGCTGGCGGCAGCGCTTCAACCCCATGGTTTCGCTGCCCCTGCAAGGACGCACCGTGGCGATCACCGGCGCCAGCGGCAGCCTGGGCCAGGCCCTACTGCGCCAGCTGCACCAACAAGGCGCCTCCCTGGTGGCGCTCACCAGCCGCAGCGATCCGCTTGACCTCTGCGCTGCCGATGGCAGCGCCATCCCCCTGCGGCAGGTGACGTGGCGCTGCGGGCAGGAACAGGCGCTGGAGCCGGTGTTAGCGGACTGCGACCTGCTGGTGATCAACCACGGCTTCAACAGCCATGGCGACCGCAGCGCCGAGGCCATCGAGCGCTCCCTGGAGGTGAACGCCCTCAGCAGTTGGCGGCTGCTGGAGCTGTTCGCTCGCCTCGCCCACGCCGACCCACCGGAGCGGCCCCAGCGGGAGCTATGGGTCAACACCTCGGAAGCCGAAATCCAGGCGGCGGTGAGCCCGCTCTATGAATTGAGCAAACGCCTGCAGGGGCAGCTGCTCAGCCTGCGCAGCCTCGACCTGGCGGGACCAAAGCTGCGCATCCGCCGCCTGGTGCTGGGCCCCTTCCGCTCAGCCCTCAATCCCATCGGCGTGATGGATGCCGGCTTTGTGGCGCGGGAAATTCTGCGGCAGGTGGGCTGGAACTGCAGCCTGGTGATCGTGACCCCCAATCCGCTCACCTACGTGCTGATGCCCCTGGCCACCGTGAGCCGCTGGCTGTACTTCTCGCTGGTAAGCCGCCCCAGCCCCTGACGGCTGGGCTCAGAAATCGCGGTCCGTGAGGATTTCGCAGCCGTCGCTGGTCACCGCAATGGTGTGCTCCCACTGGGCGGACAGGCCGCCATCGACGGTCACCACGGTCCAGCGGTCCTTGAGGGTGCGGCAGACCTTGCTGCCGGCATTGAGGATCGGCTCGACCGCCAGGGTCATCCCGGCCCGCAACTTCATGTTGGGCAGCTCACGGGTGCGGTAGTTGAACACCGAGGGCTCCTCGTGCAGGTTGCGGCCCACCCCATGGCCCGTGTAGTCCTCCACCACGGCAAAGCCGTGGGCCTCAACGTGGTCTTGCACGGCGCCGGCCAGATCGAGCAACGTGCTGCCGGCCTTGATGGTGGCGAGCCCCTTCATCAACGACTCCTGGGCCACCCGGGAGAGGGTGCGGGCCTGATCGGGAACCCCGTCGCCAACGCAGATGCTGACGCAGCTGTCGCCGTGATAGCCGTCGAAGTAGGCGCCGGTGTCGATCTTCACCAGGTCGCCGGCTTTGATCACTCGCTTGTGGCTGGGGATGCCATGCACCACTTCGTGGTTGATCGAGGCACAGATGCTGGCGGGGAAGCCGTGATAGCCCTTGAAGCTGGGCACCGCGCCCAGCTCACGGATGCGCTGTTCAGCATGGGCATCGAGGTCGCCAGTGGTCATACCCGGGGCGGCCATCTCAATGATCTCCCGCAGCACCGTGGCCACGATGCGGCTGGCCTGGCGCATCGTGTCAATCTCACGGGCGCTTTTGACCTCCACGCCGCGGCGACTCTTCTGAATGCGTGGCCCCGTCTGGGTCACCAAGGCCTGGTGCGCTTCCGCAGAGGCCTGGGACTGGGTTTTCTGACTGGCGGCCAGCAGTTCGGCGAACAGGTTCATCGCGACAGTTGAGGCCCCATGGAATCAAGTTAGAACCTGATCACCTCGCCTGCTGCCGGCGGCCATGTCGACCCTGTTGGCCCACGTGCGCCGCTGGCACGCCGCCGCGGCCCCCATCGTGCTGGCGCCCCTGCTGCTTACGGTGTGCACCGGCATGGCCTACCGCCTCCTCAAGGACTGGGGTGGGCTGGAGCGCGACCAGGTGCACTGGCTGATGGTGTTGCACGAAGGGGAATGGCTGGGCCAGGCGGCGGAACCGCTGTATGTGCTGCTCAATGGCCTGGGGCTGATCTGGATGCTCAGCACGGGCGCCCTACTGCTCAGCCAGCGCTGGCACCGCAAGACATCGGACCCGGGAGGGTGACCTTGAGCCGGTACACTTGCTGTTTGGCCAGGCGTTCACAGAGCTGGGATGGCAGCGGAATCCAAGGACATGACTGACGCGAACACGACCGACAACACCCCCGCAGCCGCCGAGACCGCTGCAGCAGAGCCTGTGGCCCCCGACACCGCAGCCGCTGAAGCCACCTCCACCGTGGCCGTGGCTGACAAGCCCGCCGCCAAGGCCAGTGCCGCCAAAACGGTGACCGTGGGCAAACTCAGCGCCCAAGAGCTGATCCGCGCCTTCGAGGCGGAACAGATCGCCAAGCAGGCCAAGGATCTGCCGGAGATCTATGTGGGTGACACCGTGCG
>JBEIQU010000215.1:0-3519 GCA_040376355.1 Prochloraceae cyanobacterium
CAGGGCAAGGTGGAGCTGGAGCAACAGGGGGGGCTGTTCGGCCCCCTCCAACTCAAACGCCTGCTGATCGAACAGGAGAGTGTGCAACTGCCGCTGCCCGCGGAGCTGGGGTCAGCTCGGGGGCCGTCTCGGGAAGCGGTGGCCGCCTGAGCCCATTGCCTAGGGTGGCGCCACTCACCGAAAGCAGACAGCGCCGATGAAGGCGATGATCCTGGCGGCCGGGAAGGGGACCCGGGTGCGACCGATCACCCACACCATCCCCAAACCGATGATCCCCATCATCCAGAAACCCGTGATGGAGTTTCTGTTGGAGTTACTCAGGGAGCACGGATTCACCGAAATCATGGTGAATGTGTCTCACCTGGCGGAGGAAATTGAGAACTACTTCCGCGATGGCCAGCGCTTTGGCGTTGAAATCGCGTACAGCTTTGAGGGGCGCATTGAAGACGGCGAACTGATCGGCGATGCCATGGGCTCCGCCGGTGGCCTCAAGAAGATCCAGACCTTCCAACGCTTCTTCGATGACACCTTCGTGGTGCTCTGCGGTGATGCACTGATCGATCTCGATCTCAGCGAAGCCGTGCGGCGCCACAAGGCCAAAGGGGCCATGGCCAGCCTGATCACCAAGCGGGTACCGCGCGAACAGGTGAGCAGCTACGGCGTGGTGGTGACCGACGACGACGGCCGGGTGCGCTCCTTCCAGGAGAAGCCGGCGGTGGATGAGGCCGCCAGCGACATGATCAACACCGGCATCTACATCTTCGAGCCTGAAGTGCTCGACTACGTGCCGGCCGGCGTGCCCTTCGACATCGGCTCCGACCTCTTTCCCCGGCTGGTGGAGGACGGCGCCGCCTTCTACGCCCTGCCGATGGAATTCGAATGGGTGGACATCGGCAAGGTGCCGGACTACTGGCAGGCCATCCGCAGCGTGCTGCAGGGTCAGGTGCGGCAGGTGCAGGTCCCAGGCAAGGAGGTGCGGCCCGGCATCTTCGCCGGCCTCAACGTGGCCGCGAACTGGGACAAGATCAACGTGGAAGGGCCCATCTATGTGGGGGGCATGACCCGCATCGAGGACGGCGCCACAATCATTGGCCCGGCGATGATCGGCCCCAGCTGCCACATCTGTGAGGGAGCCACGATCGATAACTCGATCATCTTCGACTACTCCCGCATCGGCCCCGGCGTGCGGTTGGTGGAGAAGCTGGTGTTCGGCCGCTATTGCGTCGACCGCAACGGCGACCATTTCGACCTGCAGGAGGCGGCCCTCGACTGGCTGATCACCGACGTGCGTCGGCAGGACCACATCGCCCCGTCTCCGCAGCAGAAGGCCCTGGCCGAACTGCTGGGCACCGACCTGGCGATCAGCAACGCGAGCTGATCCCCGCCCGCTCCAGGATGAGGGGGATCCGCTCCTCGGCCTTGACGGCCATCAGGTGCACCCCCTGGGCCACTGCGGCATAGCGGGCCACCTGTTCGGCGGCGATGCTGATCCCTTCGTCGGCGGGATCGGCGGCGGCCGCCAGGCGATCGATCACCGCCTGGGGGATGTTGGCCCCCGGCACCATGCGGTTGATGAAGACGGCGTTCTTGGCTGACTTCAGCAAAAACACCCCCGCCAGCACCGGCAACCCGAGCGGGGCGGTGATCTCGTCAACGAAGCGCTGGAGGCAATCGCCGTCCATCACCATCTGGGTCTGCAGGAAACGGGCGCCCGCCTGCTGCTTACGCATGATCCGGCTCTTGAGGCCGCTCCAGCTGGGGCTCTGGGGATCGGCGGCTGCGCCGGCGAACAGGTCGGTGGGGCCATCGGGCAACAGGCCATTCACCGGATCAAGCCCCTGGTTGAAGGCGCTGACCTGCTGCAGCAGACGCACGGATTCCAGCTCATTCACCGGGCGCACCTCGGGCTGATCCCCGGCCCGCACGGGGTCACCGGTGAGGCAGAGCAGGTTGCGGATCCCCAGGGCATGGGCCCCCAGCAGCTCCGCCTGCAGGCCGATGCGGTTGCGGTCGCGGCAGGCCAACTGCCACACGGGCTCGATGCCGGCCTCCAGCAGCACCTTGCACACCGCCAGGCTGCTCATGCGCATCACGGCGCGGCTGCCGTCGGTGACGTTGACGGCATGCACCAGGCCCTTGAGCAGCCGGGCATGGGCGAGGGTGCGGCTCACATCGCCACCCCGGGGTGGCATCACCTCGGCGGTAATCGCGAAGGAGCCCACCTCCAGTGCCTGCTGCAGCCGCAAAACGCCCGTGTCGGATCGGCCCATCATCAACCAGGGGCCAACACCCTGCCTACAGTGCGCGATAAGGCCTAGAGGCAGTGATGTCCGAGCTGGGAGACCTCAGCCATCAGCGCATGGAGCTCTCGGAGCGGGAACTGGAAATCATCGAATTGGTGGCCCAGGGGCTCACCAACCAGGAAATCGGCGAGCGGCTGATGATCAGCAAACGCACGGTGGACAACCACGTCAGCAACGTGTTCACCAAGACGGGGGCCAAGAACCGCGTGGCGCTGCTGAACTGGGCCATGGACCACGGCAAGATCTGCCGCGACGGCTTCAACTGCTGCAACCTGCCCCAGGAGGAGCCCCAGCGCTGAGTTGCAGGGCTTCCAGCCAGGGCCGCTGCTCGGCGGACGTCCAGCTCGCGAAGGGGCGCTGAGCCAAAGCGGCGTTGCTGAACTGCCCCAGGCTGGTGATCTCCAGGCTGCACCAGGCCGGGAGGGTGATGGCCTGATCGGCCTGCTCCAGCTCCACCTCGGCGATCACCAGGGGGGCGTTGTCGCCGCTGAACACATCCAGCACCCAGTCGCCGCCGGGGAGGGCCAGGCCATGGCGGGCTTTGCAGACGCGGGAGCCACTGCGCTCCAGCAGCGCCTCGGCATCGGCCGGGGGGATGGCGTACTCAAACTCCTGGCGGGCGATGCCGGCGGCCGGATATTTGAGGGTCAGCCAGGCGCCATCGCCGCCATCGCTGCGGACCCGCAGGGTGAGCCCGTCGGCGGATCCCGCCAGGTAGCCCTGTTGCAGGGCACGGGTCCAGCGCACCAGGGGCCGCCAGGCCTCCCCGCACACCAGGAACCGGCGTTCGATCTCCAGGGCCATCGGGCGGGGGGCAGTGGGGTCAGTTGGGGGAGGGCTCGGCGGCGGTGAGGCTGCCGGCCCAGTGCAGCTTGCGGCTGAGGCTGCGGTAATAGGAAGGGCTCTGGTCCAGCAGCACCATCACGGCGGGGTGGGGCGAACGGCCCACCAGGCAGCGGTCGCCGGGTTCGAGCACCGTGGCATGGGCACCGTCCTTCCAGAGGCGCACCCGCCGGTTGGATTCCCCCAGGGGCCACACCGCCAGCTGCGCCCGGGGGGGCACCACCAGGGGCCGGCTGGAGAGGCTCATGGCGCAGATGGGATTCACCACGATGGCCTCCACGCCGGGATGCAGGATCGGCCCACCGGCGGCCATTGAATAGCCCGTGGATCCGGTGGCGGTGGCCATGATCAGGCCATCGCCGCGGTATTGATC
>JBEIQU010000273.1:0-2306 GCA_040376355.1 Prochloraceae cyanobacterium
GGCCGCGCCTACCAGCAGGCCGGAATCCCCACCCGGGGCCGCACCCGCGAATACAGCACCGGCGGGCTGGGCTACACCAGCCTGTGGGGGCGCATCACGGAGGTGGTGCAGGGCCAGGTGCTCTACCTGCTCAGCCGTTTGGCGCTGCTGCTGCGCATCGCCCGCCGCTACGACCTGATCCTGGTGGTGGGGGATGTGATCCCGGTGCTGGCCGCCTGGCTGAGCCGGCGCCCCGGCGCCGTGTATCTCGTCGCCTACTCCAGCCATTACGAAGGCACGCTGCGGCTGCCCTGGCCCTGCGGACCCCTGCTGCGCAGCCGCCGCCTCCGTGCCATCTACAGCCGTGATCAGCGCACCGCCACCGACCTGAGCCAACAGCTGGGGCGGCCGGTGCGGTTCCTGGGCAACCCGTTTTTCGATGGGGCCCTCAAGCCCTCCGAGCCCCTGGCGGGGGCCCCACAACAGCGGCTGGGGCTGCTGCCGGGCAGCCGGCTGCCGGAGGCGCTGCACAACCTGGAGCTGATGCTGCGGGTGCTGGAGCGGCTACCCGAACCCCTGCGCCCCGCCGCGCGCTTGGGGCTGCATGCGGCCCTGGTGGGCAAGCTCACCCCCCAGGAGGTGGCGCCGCTGGCGAGCCGCCTGGGATGGCGACTGGAGCTCGACAACCCCAGCCAATGCCGCCTGGTGCGCGGCCCCCTCACCCTGCAGCTGGAGTGGGGACGCTTCGCCGCGGTGATTCAGCAGTGCGACCTGCTGCTGTCGATGACGGGAACCGCCGCCGAACAATGCGTGGGTCTGGGCAAACCGGTGCTGCAGCTGGAGGGGGAAGGACCCCAGTTCACGGCTGGCTTCGCGGAGGCGCAACGGCGGCTGCTGGGGCCCGGGGTGGTGTGCGCGGCCGCCGAGGCTGCACCCGGTAGCGAAGCCCAGCTCAACGGCACGGCGGCCCTGCTGGAGGGGCTGCTGGAGCGGTTGCAGCACGACCACCCCTGGAGCGAGGAGCTGCACCAGTTGGGGCTGGAGCGGATCGGCAGCGGTGGTGGCGCCGCCAGGATGGCGGCCGACATCCGCGATTGCCTGAGCAGCGCGAGCCATGCCTGACGCCACCAACACAGCGAACGCCTCCACCCCCAGCTGGGGCCAACGGCTCAAGGGCTGGATCGACACCCTGCTGGTGGCGGATGTGTTCGTGGTGATCGCCGGAGCCCTGTGGTTTGGCGTGGCGGTGGTCTGCCACAGCCGCGGCGTGGAAGCACCGCTCAACCTGTTTCAGAAGCTGTGGGAACCCCTGTTCACGCCGGCGATCGGGCTGCTGATGGGGGCCGCGATCCTCAGCGGTGTGCTGGGCTGGGCCCTTAACTGGTGGCGGCGGCGAGGGCCGCGCTGAGCTGGCCATCGCGGAACACAAAGCCCTGCTGCTGCAAGCGCTCAGGCAACACCCGCTGGCCCTCGAGCACCACCTTGGCACCATCCCCCAGCAACAGCTGCAGGAGCGGGCCCGGCACCGGCAGCAGGCTGGGGCGCCCCAAGCAGCGGCCCAGGGCTGCCGCAAAGCTGGCCATCGAACAGGGCTCGGGGGCCACGGCGTTGTAGGTGCCTGCGTAGGCCGGGTCTTCCAGAGCCTGGCTGATCAGCTGGCAGAGGTCATGGCGGGAAATCCAGCTCATCCACTGCTGGCCATCACCGATCGGCCCGCCGAAGCCCAGCCGGAACACCGGCAACATCTTGCCCAGGGCACCGCCATCGCCCCCCAGCACGATGCCGATGCGCACGATCACCACCCGGCAGCGCGCCGCAGCGGCCTGGGCCTCCGCCTCCCAGGCCTGGCAGAGGCGGCCCAGCACATCGGAGCCCGCCGGGCTCGCTTCGGTGAAGGTCTGGCTGGGGCTGGTGCCGTAGTAGCCGATGGCCGAGCCGCTGAGCAGCACCGTGGGCCCCTGGCCAGCGGGCAGGCCTGCCATGGCCTGCACCAGGGCGCGGGTGGTGAGGATGCGGCTGTCCTGCAACAGCTGCAGGTGGGTGGGGGTCCAGCGTTTCTCGGCGATCGGCTCGCCGGCCAGGTTCACCACCGCCTCCGCGGCAGCAAGAGCCTGTTGCAAAGCAGGCTGCTGCCAGCTGGCGGGGTCAGCGGGGTTGGCCTGCAAGCGGGTGAGCTGCTCATGCTGGAGAGCTGGCAGCGGTAGGGATGAACGGCTCACCAGGGTGAGCTGATGGCCGTGCTGCAGCAGCAACGGCACCAGGGCCCGGCCCACAAAGCCACTGCAGCCCACCAGCAGAATCCGCACGCCGCGCTCCTGATCGCACAC
>JBEIQU010000011.1:0-17247 GCA_040376355.1 Prochloraceae cyanobacterium
AGCTCCTGTTCTCGACGTGCGTCGGGGAGGGTGAGAGGGGGGAGTGTGATCGCCCCACAGGCAAGGCCTGGGGAGGCTCACGGGACCAACCGAGGAAGCGGGCCGGAGCCCATCTCACCGCTTGGCCTGGCCATTGTTGGACAAACTGATAACTCCCATCAGAAGCACTTAACAAACGGTCATTGGAAAAGGCAAATCCCTTGCACCGGAGGTGATCTGAAGCATCAGCCCAGGGCTCGCCATGGGCCTTCGCGGGCCCCGACGCCGGGCTGAGACCGACCTTGGTGACCACCGCGACAGCCAGCCAACAAAAAACCCCCTCGACAGAGGGGGTTGGGGCTGCAGCACTGGCCTGAGCAAGGCCGAATGCCGTTCAGCAGGATCGGGATCAGTTGGCGTTGATGCCACCGCTGACATTCACAGCGGTGATCTTGCCGCCCATGCGCTGAACCATGCGCATGGTTTCGTTCATGCGGGTGTAGGGCACGTTCATCACGACATCCGCAGTGCGGGAATAGTCGTTGTTGGCGATGCCGGTGACGGTGAACGTCACCTGGCGGTCGTTGCTGTAGCTGGTGCCGCGGTTACCGGAAGAAACCTTCATCGGATCAACGGTTGAAACAGGTGGATTAAGGAGAAAAAGAAGCGGACGCGAATCAGTTCACTGGAGTGATGCTGGCGATGCGTCCACCTTCACGGTGGATCTGCTGCTGGTACTCGAGCAGCTTGTTGAAGGGGATGAAGCGCACGCGGTTGCTGCGCTTGTGCAGGCGGTAGTTGTTGAAGCCGGTGATCTCCACCCGGAAGGTGCGGCCCTCTTCGCCGGAGCCCACGCCCTGACGGGTCACACCATCGGTGGCCACCTTGCGGAACACATTGCCCTTGGCCATCGGGCTCACCACCGGCAGCGGCAGCTCGGCGTGCACGGAAGGATTGAGGCGCGACTGATTCTTGGTGATGTCGCCCTTGATGGAGGCGGCGGTGCCGCGCACCAGCTGCAGCATGTAGGAGAACTGCAGGCCCTGCTGACCAGCGGAGTAGTTCCAGCCGTGCAGGTAGGGCACGCCCTCCTCACCGAAGCGCTCCTGGTACTCGGCGCTGTCGAGGTAGGAATCGATCTCGGCGTCGTAGCCGTGCTCCTGCAGGATCGTGAAGTGGTGCAGCATCTCGGCCTTGTTCTGGGGCGCGCGGCCCAGCAGATGCTTGAAGTTGAGCTCGATGAAGCGGTAGGGGTTGGTGCTCTCGAAGAACTTCTTGCGGTAGAGGCCGCTCTTGGCCACCTGACGCACGAACTCACGCACACTCAGATAGCCACGCTTGAACAGCGACTCCGGGCCCTCGAGCCGCTCGCTGGCCATCACGTACTGATTGCCGAGCACCTGCAGGTACACAGCGCGGATCAGGGCAACCTTGTCATCAGACGAACCGGTGATCCAGTTCTCGTTCACGCGGTTGTTGGCGTAACGCTCGATGCCCAGGTAGGCAGCGTTGGCAAGGGTCATGGGTCTTGGGGAGGCTTGCGGAGAGGCGGGCCTGCCGAGGGAAGACGCGCCGCGAGGGGCAACCAGCGCAAATTGGTGCCAGAGCCGGATCCTATGGGGCCCATTTGCCCTGCTTGCAGGCCTTTCAGAAACGTTACAAAAATCAGGTCTGGCGCCCGCCTGCAGGGCCGGTACCATCCGCCCAAATCGCCACGGGCCACAGGCATGTCCGCCAGCACGTCCCCTGTTACAACCGGCGCCGGAGCGTCGCTGCAGCAACGGCTGAGCGAACAACTGGAATCCCTCAGCCAAGTGGGCGAACTGCTCACCCTGCGGCTCCTGGAGCTGGAGGAGCGCCTCGAAAGCCTGGAGCTGCAACTGGGCCAGCTGCAGCCCGGAGTTGAGCCCGACACGGCGGACACCGGCGAGCTGCTGGCGGCCACCGCCGAACGCATCACGCGTCTGGAGGACCTGCTCACCGGTGGAACCCCCGAAAGGGAGACCTCCCACGGGGAAGTCCCACAGCTGCAGGTGGTGCCCCACCCGATCGATACCGCCGTGCCCGAAGAGGCTGCGATGGAGGGGGAGGATGCGGGCTTCGATGAACCCGAGCTGGAGTTGCACCCCTTCCTCGACGAGGAAGAGGAGCAACCGTTCATGGACGAGCTGAGCGCCTGATCAGCTCGGGAATCAACCAGCGGAGCCGGTGCCGAGCATGGCGCCGGCCGTGGTGAGCAGCACGCGCAGCACCTCGAGGCCGCCGATGGCCGCCAGGGCCAGCCAGATGGTCTGCGCCAGCTTGGGGGGCTGACCACCCACCCAGGCGGGCGAGAGCTGGCCGCCGCTGAACTGGGCACCACCACCGCCATAGGGGTTGGCCGGGGCCCGGCGGGCTAAGGCCTCTCGCCAGTAGGCGTTGTAACGGGGGGCTTTCTGGTTGAAGGGCAGCTGGCTGCGGCCATGGCCGGCCAGCACCCGGGAGCGCTGATAGGGAACGGTGTCGAGCCCGAAGTTCTCCAGGTATTCGGCGGAATTGAGCAGGGTGTCCACCAGGCCCTCGAGGCCCTGGTTGGCAATCACGATTGACCAGGCAATGCGCTCCTGATCGCCGTGCACCTCGCGGCCGAGCACGCGGCCCACGATCTGCTCCACCACCCGGTAGTTGCTGTTGCAGCGGTAGAAGCCCTCACGGAACTTGCGGGAGAGCAACAGACCACGAATGAAATCGCGGGTGGTGATGTCGCCGTTGCGGAGTTGCATCTCCAGCATCGGCTCACGGTCGACCTTGAAGGCGTGAAAAAAGATCTGGCGGTAGGCGCTCTCGATCTGCTCCTGCACATTCACCTGGGTGCGGGGAGCTTCATCGCCACCAACGGCGAAGTTGTTCACCCGGGCGTTCTGGGTGATCGGCTTGGCGGCCAGCAGCGGCAGTGCCATGGCAAGGGAGAGAAATCGTGGGCGACCCTACGGAACAGGGCTGGAACTTTCCGCGCAGTGGCTCGAGCGCACACAGAGCTTCACCACTGGTCTCAACGTCCGTAAGACCCGCCTCACCCGGCCAACCAGTGGGCCGGCAGCTCCGGGCTGTAGTCGTCGGTGCGCTCAAAGGCAAACGGGCCGGCCAAGGAGCCCCAGAGCTGTTCGTGGGTGGCCGGGTCATGGCCCCGATCGATGGTGGACATGCCGCTGGCGCTGAGCTCAAAGCTGCTCACCAGGTAGGAGGTGGCCCCCTTGCGCTCCACCAGGCAGCGGCAGCCGGGCTCCACCTCACCGATGAACCCGCTGGACGTTTCGCGCACCACGTAGGCACAGCCTTCCAGGGGGCGCAGGTCGGCGGCGCTGATCAGGGCCCGCTTGTCCGCATCGTCCACAGCACCCCAGAAGCGCTGGTCGTCGTGGATGGCCTGGTTGTGGATGATCAGCCCCTCCCCCTGCTGTTCAGCCCGTAGCACCCGGATTCGGTAGGGGGCCGCGGGATTGATCGCATACGACTGGTCCAGCAGCAACGACCCTGGCTCCAGCTGCGGCAACGGCCGGAACTTCACCAGGATGTGGGCATAGAGCGGCGGATTCTCGAAAGCCTGCTGCTGGTTGCTGAACCCGGCGCTGAGCAAACGCAGCAGGCGGGCGAGGGGAGTGGACATCGCCGACAAGGGAATCGCCGGATCCTATGGGGTGCGGCTCAGGCCCCCAGCAGGCGGATGCGGAAGTCGGCCACCTGAGAGGCCATGGCAGGGTCGCTGAGGGCGAAGGGATGCTCGGCGCAGGCCTCCATGGCCCGTTGTTTCTTGGCTGCATCGGAGAGTTCAGCCGCCCCCGGCGCGTTCACCTCCCGCCGCCAGGCGTCGTCGAACAGCATGGCGTAGCTGTCGGGGTTGTTGAACAACTGACCCGGTCTGTCCGGGATCGGCAGGGGCATCGCGCGGATGAGGGGCAGCCCAGGGCTGCGTGCAATGCCAGGACCCAGATTTGAACTGGGGACACGGCGATTTTCAATCGCCTGCTCTACCAACTGAGCTATCCCGGCCCGTCGCCGGAGCGACCAGGGCATCTTAGATCACAGCCGGCGGCGAACCGGCGTGCGGGCCAGGGCCAGCAGCCCTTGCACCGCATGGCCGCTGGCCTCCAGCGCCGCCGCTGCAGCGGTCGCCGTAGCCCCCGTGGTGAGGATGTCGTCCACCAGCCAGAGCGGGGGTCGACCCAGGCTGCCGCTCCCCGATGGGGAGGGTGCAACGGCCGCAAACGCCCCCTGCTGGTTGCGCTGGCGCAGGGTGCGCCCGAGATGGTGCTGACCAAGGGTGGGGTGCCGGCGCAGCAGCAGCTGCGGCGCCAACTGGGTGGCCGGCCCCGCCCAACGGGCCAGGGCCTGGGCCAACAGGAGAGGGAGCGGATTGCCGCGGCGCTTCCAGCTAGGGATGGGCACCAGCACCGCCCCCGGCAACACCTGGCGGCAGCAGCGGTGCCACTCCAGCGCCAAGGCTGCGATCAGTGGCAGCTCAGGCCGGGGCCGTTGGCGCAGCAACAGCTGGCGCAGGGCCCCGTCGTAGGGGGCAGCGGCGCACCACAGCAGCGGCTCATCCCCCTGCAAACCTCCCTCCGGCAAGGCCAACCGCCGCAGACAGGCCCCGCACAACTGGGCTGGGGGTGCGGGAACAGGCGCCGTTACAACAGCCTCAGCTGCCACGGCACCGGCACACAGCGGACAACTGGGGTCTGAAATCAGCGCCAGAACGCCACGCCAGAGCGACGGCAGGGCTGCGATCACGGGGGAGCCTCCAAGGCGCTGCCCCCCAGCATTCCCCTCAGGCCTGGGGCATGGCCCGCAGCATCGCCACGAGGGTGCGGTGGGCATCCTCGCTATCGCTCAGGGTGTGGTCGAAGGCCACCTCAACGGGGCGGCCATCCACCTCCAGCTGCATCGCCTCGGGGCGCACCGCCACCATCCGCGCCGCCTGGGGGGCCTCGATGCCGCCGTAGTGGCGGGCATAGGCCAGCACCGCCTCGGCGTGGTCGTCATTCATGTGTTTGCAGATCCGATCGCTCACGGCGGGGGTGAGGGGGTCGGCGGCCATGGGACGGGCGGAAGCTGGGTGGATTCTGGAGGCAACGCTGCCGAGGCGGGATCAGCCCACCCCAAAACGCTGCCAGAGCAGCAGCCCCAGCCGCACGGCACTCACGCTCACATAACCCGCCAGCACCACAAACAGGCCCATGGCCAACCAGTCGCGCAGGCGTGAATTCATGGCTGAAGGCAGGCGGAAAGCGCCAGTCTGGCCATGCCCTGAGCCGCCGTGCACCGGGGGCGGTTGAGCACCGGCACCCCCAGCATCCGCTGGCGGATCAGCCGCCACTGGGGATTGCGGGCGCCGCCCCCCAGGCTCAACACCCGCCGGATCGGTGGCGCCCCCAGCTCCTGCAGGCGCCGCCAGCCCTGCTGCTCAATCGCCGCCAGGCCCTCCAACAGAGCCTGGAGGTAGAGGGCATCCCCCACGGGCCGGGGCTCGAGAATCGGCTCGAGCGTGGGATCGTCCACGGGGAAACGCTCGCCGGGCCGGGGCAGGGGGCGCAGGGTCAGGCCACTGGGGCGGCGGGGATCGATCTGCCGGCTGAGTTCCGCCAGCTGCTGATCGCAGTAGAAGCGCCGCAGCACCCCGCAACCCGCATTCGAGGCGCCACCCACCAACCACTGGCCCGCCAGCCGCAGACAACTGAGGCCCGGGCCCTGGATCGGCTCGGGGCTGAACTGCTTGAGCACCAGGGTGGTGCCCAGCACGGTGATGCCATCGCCCGGCTGGGGATCAGCCGCCAGCACCGCCGCACTGGCATCGGTGCTGCCGGCCACCACCTGGCAGCTGGGGGGTAGCCCCAGGGCCGCCGCCGCCGCACCCCCCAGAGCACCGAGCTGCGCTCCGGAGCGGCAGATTGCCGGCAGGGCAGCGCTCCAGGGCTGGGCGGCGAGGGTGCCCAGCCAGGCCTGGGCCTGCGGATCCCAACCCAGCCGCAGGTTGTTGCCCTCCTCCCCCCAGCGCCAATCCGCCAGCAGCCAACCCATCAGCCAATCGGCCTGATGGCGCAGCAGCCAGGGGCCCACAGCCCCAACGGCCGCCGCGTTGGCGAGCAGCTGCAGGGCCCGGGCCAGGCTGCCGCTGGCGCCGGCGGCAGCACACTGCCGCGCCGCGGGGCCCACCAGGGCAGCCGCCGCAGCGGCCTGGGCCACACAAGCCTGGTGATAGGGCAGGGCCGCGCTGAGGGGGCCATCCAGCAGGGCTCCATCGGGGCGGCAGAGCAGCAGCGTGCCGGAGGTGCCATCCAGGGCGATGACCGCCACCCGGGCCCGGAGCGGCGCAGGCAACGCTCGGCACAGGCCGATCAGCCCCGAGCGCCAGGCCTCGGGTTGCTCAAACGGGCCGGGGTACGGGGCAGCGCACTCCGCCGCAACGGCCCCATGGCGGTCGATCAGGGCGAGCCGCAGACCGCTGCTGCCCAGATCAACGCCAAGACCGAGGGGCTCAGTCGACGCCTCAGGCGGCAACGCGGCTAGCGGTGGCCTGCTTCAGGGTGGCGGCCATGGCGCCCACGTTCTCCCAGGGCAGATTGAGGTCGCTGCGGCCGAAGTGGCCGTAGGCGGCCACGTCCTGGTAAAAGCGGCCACCGCGCTGCTGGGGCAGCTGGCGCAGGCCGAAGATGTCGATGATGGCGCCGGGGCGCAGGTCGAAATGCTCCTGCACCAGGGCCGTGAGATCGGCGTTGCTGATGGCGCCGGTGCCGAAGCTCTCCACCAGGATGCTCACCGGCTTGGCCACACCGATGGCATAGCTGAGCTGCACCTCGGCCTTGCGGGCCAGGCCGGCGGCCACCAGGGCCTTGGCCACGTAGCGAGCGGCGTAGGCGGCGGAGCGGTCCACCTTGGTGGGGTCCTTGCCAGAGAAGGCGCCGCCGCCGTGGCGGGCATAGCCGCCGTAGGTGTCCACGATGATCTTGCGGCCGGTGAGGCCGGCATCGCCCTGGGGGCCACCCACCACGAACTTGCCGGTGGGGTTCACCAGGAAGCGGGTGGTGTCCTTGGCGGGCTTCAGGGTGAGATCGGCGGTGGCGGGCTCCACCACGTGGGTCCAGAGGTCGGCGGCGATGCGCTCCCGCAGGGCCTTCTCCTCACTCATTCCATCGATCTCAGCGGTGTGCTGGGTGGAAATCAGGATCGTGTCGATCGCCACGGGCTGATCGTTTTCGTACACCACGCTCACCTGGGTTTTGCCATCGGGCAGCAGGTAGCTGAGCGAGCCGTTGTGGCGCACCTCCGCCAGGCGGCGGGCCAGGCGGTGGGCCAGGCTGATGGGCAGCGGCATCAGCTCCGGCGTTTCATCGCAGGCGTAGCCGAACATGATCCCCTGGTCGCCGGCGCCCACCAGGTCGAGGGGATCGCCGGCGTGGTCGTCGGCCTCATTCACGCCCTGGGCGATGTCGGGCGACTGCTGATCCAACGCCACCAGCACCGCACAGCTGTTTGCATCAAACCCGCCGGCGCGGGCACCCTTGTAGCCGATCTTCTCGATCACCCCACGCACCAGGGTGTTGAAGTCGACGCGGGCGGTGGTGGTCACCTCACCGGTGATCAGGCACAGGCCCGTGTTCACCACGGTTTCGCAGGCCACGCGGGAGGCCGGGTCCTGGGCCAGCAGCGCGTCGAGCACCGCATCGCTCACCTGATCGCAGATCTTGTCGGGGTGGCCTTCGGTCACCGATTCAGAGGTGAACACGTAGCGCGACGGCGCCCCGGATGTGCTGCTCATTGGGCCAGCGGTTGGTCAAAGTGGCAACCAGCGTAAGGGCCGGTGCAGGCAGCCCTCAGCCCAGGCTCAGCTCATCCCAGTGGTGCACCAGCGGGTGGGGTTCCGCCAGGGGCGGCGGCATGCTCCAGGCGGCGGTGTACCCCAGGGCCAGGGGGTGGGGGATGCCGGCAGCCACCGCCATGCGCAGATCGCTGTTGGCATCACCGATCAGGGCGCAGCGGCTAGCCGCCACCCCCAGCTCGGCGCAGACACCATGCACCGCCGCCGGATCCGGCTTCCGGGGCCGGTGCTCGGCACTCCAGAGGGCCTGGAAATAGGGGGTGAGGCCATGGCTGGCCAGGAAATGCTCAATGCCGGCCATGTCGTCGTTGCTGATCACCGCACAGGGCACACCGGCCGCCTGCAACTGCTGCAGCCAAGGCAGCAGGCCTGCGGTGGTGGCGCTGGTGGCCTGCGGGGGATCGGTGGCGGCGGCGCGGCGGGCATCGGCCCGGTCGGCCTGCTCGAACACCCGCTCGGCCAGGGCCAGGGCCTCGGGCCAGCCCATCCCCACCTGCACCAGGGCGGTGGCCGTGGCGATCAGGTTGTGGTCGCGGCTGGCTACGGCGGTGATGCCCGCCGGGCAGAGGCCGGAGGCTTTCAGGCCATAGGCGCCCTCCAACAGGGGGCGCAGCCCGGAGCGCTGCTCCGGGGCGATGGCCTCAAGACACAACAAAACCCTGGCCTGGGCCAGGGTGAGCAGTTGGGGCTCGCTGATGCTGAGGGTGCCGTCCTTGTCGAACAGCACCGCCTGCACCACACCGAGCCCCGTGCCGCGCAGGTGCAGCAGAGGCATGCCGAGGGATCAGTCGAGGGTGACGCCCATGGGCTCGTTGTCTTCGGCCTGCTCCAACAGCATCTGCTTGTAGCGGGCGGCCATCTCCTCGGCCTTCTCGAACACCTTCTGGGGATCGGTGAGCATGTCGCCGGGCTCGGGCTCGAGAGCCTTGGTGGACAGCGAGATGCGACCGCGCTCGGCGTCAAGGTCGATGATCATCACCTTCATTTGGTCGTTCACGTTGAGCACCGTGTGCGGCGTCTCAATGTGCTCGTGGCTGATCTCGGAGATGTGCAGCAGGCCGCTGACACCGCCGATGTCGATGAAGGCGCCGTAGGGCTTGATGCCGCGGACGGTACCGATCACCACTTCGCCCACCTCGAGGCGGTTCATCTTGCGCTCCACCAGCGCGCGACGGTGGCTGAGCACCAGGCGGTTGCGCTCTTCGTCCACCTCGAGGAACTTGAGGGGCAGGAAGTCGGCCACCAGATCTTCCTTGGGCTTGCGGGTGCTGATGTGGCTGCCGGGGATGAAGCCCCGCAGACCCTCCACCCGCACCAGTGCACCGCCGCGGTTGGTGGCAAACACTTCGCTGTAAATGGTGGCGTCTTCCTTCTGGAGCTGACGCACCCGCTCCCAGGCCCGCTGGTATTCGATCCGGCGGATCGAGAGGGTGAGCTGGCCGTCTTCGTTCTCTTCGCTGAGGATGAAGAACTCGCGCTCTTCACCGGGCTCCAGCACATCGGCGATACCCTCGACGCGGTTGATCGACACCTCCTGCATGGGCATGAAGGCAGCGGTCTTGGCGCCGATGTCGATCATCGCGCCCTTCGACTCGATGGCGAACACCGCCCCCTTGACCACATCGCCAGGCTTGAAGTTGTAGTCGTACTTGCTCAGCAGCGACGCAAACTCATCCAGCGTGAAGCCCACACCCTCGATGTCCCGTGCGGCGGCCCGGCTGCTGGGGTCGTCGGCGCTGGGCACGTCTTCGGGGATGCCGAGGTCGAGGTCGGCATCAGCGGCGAAATCCTGGTCGGCAACAGTGTCCAGGTCGGACTCAACCACCGCCGTGGCGCTGGACTCGAGCTCAGAGGGGGTCACGGTCATGGGGAGACGGCGGTCTGCCGGGGGCAGTGCGAAAGGAGCCCCAGCACCGTCCGCCGACAGGCACAGGGGAATCGAACACTATACAAAGGAGCCCTGGGCTCGCTTTCGCGCCGTGAACCGATGCTGCGGGGCTTCAGCCCACCGCGGCCAAACGCTTGCTGCGGGGTTCTCGGCTGAGGCCTTCCAGGGTGGCGACGAAGTCGCTCACGCTTTGGAACTGGCGATACACGGAGGCAAAGCGCACGTAGGCCACATCGCTCATCTGGGCCAGTTGCTGCAGCACGAGCTCGCCGAGCTCGATGCTGGCCACCTCACGGCCGCTGCGGGCTTGCAGCTGCAGCTCCAATTCATCCACCACCGCCTCCAGACGGCTGGGCTCGAGGCCTGTCTTTTCGCAGGCCCGCAGCAGACCGTGCAGCAACTTATTGCGATTGAACGCCTCACGGCTGCCATTGCGCTTCAGCACCGTGATCGGCACGGTTTCCACCCGTTCATAGGTGGTGAAGCGAAACTCACAATGCAGACATTCCCGGCGGCGCCGCACACTGCGGCCCGTGTCGGCGGAGCGCGATTCCAGAACGCGGCTGTCGGTGTGCTGACAAGAGGGGCACTGCATGCCCGATCGACCGCCGTGAAAGATAGTCAAGTTTAGACAGAAGACGCGCTGTTGAGAAGGGGCTTCAACGCTTGCGTTTCAACGGCTCCAGTGATGGAAACGGCGTCAGATCATGAGACTGGGGGGCATCAACAGCGCCCACAGCCATCCAGCACCAGACCACAAAAAACCCCCGCAGAGCGGGGGTTGAGCAACCGAGCACCAGGGCCGGGATTCACTTACCGATCTTCGGGGGATCGCGGAAGGCGATCGCGAAGAACAGGGTGGAAATGGCCAGGGCCAAGATCAGGATGTAGGCAAAGCTCTCCATGGGGTCTCCTCTGGATCAGCTGAGGGTGGTGCCAGCGGGGGGCACATAGCCCTCCGGCAGACGGCGGGTGGAGCGGTCACCAAGCTTGGCGAAGAGACCGAATTCCACCTGTTCGCCCAGGTCGGGGTCGATGCCCGCGAACACATCGCGGTAGAGGGTGCGAGCACCGTGCCAGATGTGGCCGAAGAAGAACAGGAGCGCGAAACAGGCATGGCCGAAGGTGAACCAGCCGCGCGGGGAGCTGCGGAAGGTGCCGTCGGAGTGGTAGGTCTCGCGGTCGAATTCGAAGGCTTCACCCAGCTGGGCCTTCCGGGCCAGGCGCTTCACATCGGCCGGATCGGTAAAGGTCTGGCCGTTGAGGGCACCGCCGTACACGGTGGCCGTCACACCGGTCTGCTCGAAGGAGTACTTCGCTTCAGCCCGGCGGAAGGGGATGTCAGCGCGAACGATGCCTTGGCTGTCCTCGAGCACCACGGGGAAGTTCTCGAAGAAGTTGGGCAGGCGACGCACCTGCAGATCCCGGCCTTCCCTGTCGGAGAAGGTGATGTGGCCCAACCAGCTGGTGGGCAGGCCATCGCCGTTCACCATCGGACCCACACGGAACAGACCGCCCTTGGCGGGACTGTTGCCGACGTAGTCATAGAAGGCGAGCTTCTCAGGGATCGAGGCGTAGGCCTGTTCCTTGGTGGCGCCGTTGTCGAGGGCCGTCTGCACGCGGCGGTTGATCTCGGTTCTGAAGTAGCCCTGATCCCACTGATAGCGGGTGGGGCCAAACAGCTCAACCGGCGTGGCCGCTGCGCCGTACCACATGGTGCCGGCCACGATGAAGGCGGCAAAGAACACCGCAGCGATGGCGCTGGAGAGCACCGTCTCGATGTTGCCCATGCGCAACGCCTTATAGAGGCGCTCGGGCGGACGGGTGGTGATGTGGAAGATGCCGGCGATGATGCCGACGATGCCGGCGGCGATGTGGTGGGCCACGATGCCGCCCGGATTGAAGGGGTTGAACCCTTCAGGGCCCCAAGCCGGTTGCACCGGCTCCAGGTGCCCCGTGATGCCGTAGGGGTCTGACACCCACATGCCGGGGCCGAAGACGCCGGTGAGGTGGAAGGCACCGAAACCGAAGCAGCCCAGACCGGCCAGCAGCAGGTGGATGCCGAAGATCTTGGGGAGATCCAGGGCGGGCTCGCCGGTGCGGGGGTCCTGCCAGATCTCCAGATCCCAGTAGGTCCAGTGCCAGATGGCGGCCAGGAAGAGCAGGCCACTGAAAATGATGTGGGCAGCTGCCACACCTTCGAAACTCCAGAAGCCGGGGTCAACACCGGTCTCACCGGTGATGCTCCAGCCGCCCCAGCTGCCGGTCACGCCCAAGCGGGCCATGAAAGGCATCACAAACATGCCCTGGCGCCACATGGGGTTGAGCACCGGGTCGGAGGGATCGAAGATGGCCAGCTCATAGAGCGCCATGGAGCCGGCCCAGCCAGCTACCAGTGCGGTGTGCATGAGGTGCACGGCCAGAAGGCGGCCCGGGTCGTTGATCACGACCGTGTGCACCCGATACCAGGGCAATCCCATGGGGGTTAGGTCCGGGGAAACAACCAGCCAACCGCCCCGGGGGAACCGGTGGCGGAGGGCAGCACGATCAGTCTCATCCGGCCGAAGCCGGCGAACACTGATCCGTGCTGGCGATGGTAAGGGGTTTGGCGGGCCCACCGATTCGATCCGACGCCACCTGAAACGTGCCGTGATGGGGCCCACACCGGTCGACCCTGCGCTGGCCTTCAGAATGGCGGTGCTGCAGGAGCTGCCATGCCCGTGATCCGATTCGTGCGCGAAGGGCGCGATGTGGAGTGTTACCCGGGGGAAAACCTGCGGGAAGTGGCCCTGCGGGAGGGGATTGAGCTGTATGGGCTCAAGGGCCAGCTGGGCAACTGCGGCGGCTGCGGCCAGTGCATCACCTGTTTCGTGGATGTGGTGGGGGAAAGCAGCCCCGGCAGCCTCAGCGGCCGCACGGCGGTGGAAGAGCAAAAATTGCGACGGCGTCCCCAGAGCTGGCGGCTGGCTTGCCAGAGCCTGGTGCAGCAGTCGTTACTCGTACTGACGCGGCCCCAGGTGGGGCTCGGCGATGCGGAGGCCAAGATTGCGGCCGCCAAGGCCAGCACCCTGCCGCCCGGCCCCACGGCCTGGCCTGTGCAGGCGTCGGAAGCCGAGGCGGATGGCGCGGGCGACGCCGAAACCGCTACGAGCGATGAAGAGGCCTGATCCGGCCGGCACAGCGGTGATACCGTCACCGGGCTGAAGACATTTGCAATGGAAACCAACGATCTCGGCTTCGTCGCCAGCCTGATGTTCGTGCTGGTGCCGACGGTGTTTCTGCTGGTGCTCTACATCCAGACCAGCAGCCGTCAAGGCTGAGCGCGGTTCATGCAAAACAGCGGTGGCTGCCCGACAGGCCGCCGCCCCTGGCCCCGGCCCTGCAGTGTTGCAGGGCCGGTTTTTTATGGGCTGGCCTGAGGGGCAGGGCCGCCCTCAGCGACGCCCCTCAGGTTCCCGCACCAGCAGCACCGGCGCCGGTGCGTGCACACGGATGTAGTCGCTCACGGAGGAGCCCAGCAGGCGATCGATATCCACCAGGCTGCGGGCCACCAGGGGGCGCCGGTCCTGGGAGGCAATCACCAGCAGGTCGGCCTTGTGGGCCTCGGCCGCTTGGCATACACCCCGGCCGATATCGCCGGTGGTGTGAATCGACTTGAGCTCCACACCAAGGGCCCGGGCCCGTTGCACCGCCTTATCGAGCACCTCATCAGCGGGGGTTTTGCCCCCGCGGGAGGGGGTGATGTCCTGCCGGCTGATGTGGATCCCGGTGAGACTGCCGCCGGGGATGTCACGCACCAGCTCACAGGCCAGTTGGAGGGCGTCATCCCCCACGCCGGTGCCATCCACCGCCACCATCACCCGGTTGATATGACGCACGTAAAGGTCGTCGCGCACCAGCAGCATCGGCCGCGTGGAGAGCTGAAACACGTACTGGCTGGCGCTGTTGCTAAGGATCGACTGCAGCCGCCCCAGCCCCCGGGAGCCCATCACGATCAAGTCGGCATCGAGCTCATCGGCCACCTTGAGCACCGTTTGCTTGGTGTCGCCCTGGCGGATGATGGTGTTCACATCAGACGGATTGAGGCCGAGCCGCTGCACCGCTTCCGCCGCGATGCCAGCCGCCCGCTGGGAATGTTCGGCATAGTCCTCACCGGCCTGCTCAGACACCACGTGCAGCAGGTTGAGACGGGCCTGCCGAACGGCGGGGATGTCGCGCAGCATGCGCACCATCTCTTCCACGTGGCCCTTGCCGGAATCGGCGATCAGAAGGTTGCGGAACACAGCCGTTGCAACGCGCTCGGGCAGCCTATGGCGAACCCGCGAAGGCGAAACCCTTCGCCATGCACTCCGCAATGCAGAGCCCCATGGAGCCCCAACCACCCAACCCCTGGCGCCTACAGCGGCGGGTGCTGCCACAACACACGGACCATGCCGGGGTGATGTGGCACGGCACCTATCTGGCCTGGCTGGAGGAGGCACGGGTGGAGGCCTTGGCTGAGGCGGGCCTGGCCTATGCCGACCTCTCCGCCCAGGGGCTGGAGCTGCCTGTGGTGAGCCTGGCGATCGACTACCGGCAAGCCCTATTGCACGGGGAGTGGATCAGCCTGGAGAGCTGGGTGCTCCCCCGGCGTGGCGTGAAACTGCCCTGGCGCAGCCGCTTCGTCAAACCCGATGGCCGCCTGGCGGCGGAAGCCAGCGTCGACCTGGTGCTGGTGGATTGCAGCGGCGCCCCCCAGGAGCGCCGGCTGCTCCGCCAACTCCCGGAGGCCCTGGCGACGGCCGTGGGACACCTGCAACGGGGCCCGGATCAAGCCACAGGGTCACGGCTATAGTACTGATGTACTGAGGCACGGGGATGGGGGAGTTGCTGCGGGTGCCGTTTGCGGCGGCGGGCATCGCCGCCAAGGGGCCTGACTCAGGCTCTCCTCAGCAGCGCACGCTGCCGCAGCGGGGCTGGCCCACTGAAGAAGCGCGGCTCTGGCAGCTGATCTGGGCGGAATGCCCTGGCATCGGCTTGCGGCGGCTGCAGCGGCTGGAGGGCATGTTCGGCAGCTTGGCCGTGGCCTGGCGCGCCAGCGCCCCGCAACTGGCCCATGCCCTGGCGGGATCCACCCAACTGCAGCCCAGCGAACAGGAGCGCCTCGAGGCCTATCGGCAGCGGCTGGGGCCCCAGCCGATCAGCAATCGGGTCGAGCCCCAGCAGCGGAGGCAGCTGCAACGGCAGCGGTGCCTGCTGCTGGGGGATCCGAGCCTGCCGGAGGCATTGGATCAGCTGGAACGGCCACCCCTGCAGCTGTTTTGGCAAGGGCAGGGCCGGCTGTGGCCGACCCTGCGGAAGCGGCAGGCGGTGGCGGTGGTGGGCACCCGGCGCCCCTCCCGCCACGGAGAAGCCATGGCCCGTGCCCTCGGGCAGGCGCTGGCGGAGGCGGGCTGGCCGGTGGTGAGTGGCCTGGCGGAGGGCATTGATGCGGCCGCCCACCGCGGATGCCTGGAGGTCCAGGGCCGGCCAGTGGGGGTGCTCGGCACACCGCTTGAGCGGGTGTATCCCCGCCATCACACGGCCCTGCAGGCGGAAGTGGGCCGCCGCGGGCTGCTGGTGAGTGAATGGGCCCCTGGCACGCCCGTGCGGCCTGGGCACTTCGCCCAGCGCAATCGGTTGCAGGTGGCGCTGGCCCAGGCGGTGGTGCTGGTGGAGTGCCCCCTGCGCAGCGGAGCGTTGCAATCGGCGCAATT
The DNA here is from genome assembly GCA_040376355.1 of Prochloraceae cyanobacterium. Lineage (GTDB taxonomy): Bacteria > Cyanobacteriota > Cyanobacteriia > PCC-6307 > Cyanobiaceae > Vulcanococcus. Next base: position 15,455 of record JBEIQU010000011.1, read on the forward strand.
GGCCTGGGATGCGGGGCTCCCCCTATGGGTGGTGCCGGGTGATGCCGGGCGGGTGAGCGCGGCTGGGAGCAACCAGTGGTTGGCCCAGGGGGCTTCGGTGCTATTGGACCCGGCCCAACTGATCGACAACCTCGGCTCCGGGCCCCTCAAGGCCGCCAAGTCCGGGGCCGGCATCACTCCAGCTGGTGACGCAGGCCCCTCCCCCCTGGCCAACCGGGAGGCGGCGCTGCTGGCGGCCCTCGGTGCCGGCGCCTGCCTCGATCAGCTGTGTGAACGGCTGCGGCAATCGCCTGGGCGCCTCAGCGAACGGCTGTTGCGGCTGGAGCTGGCGGGGCTGGTGCAGGGGGAGCCGGGTCTGTGGTGGCGGCCCAGCGGCCAAGGGCTCTGACTACGCTGAAGCCATGGCGGCCCCCTGCCTGACCGGCGAATCCGTGCTCACCTGGCGGCGCAAGCAACTCCGCCTGGGGGGAGTGGCATCGGCCCTGGATTGGCTGCTGGATCTCGAGGGGGGGGTCAGCTGGCAGGCCTTGCAGCAGCTGCGGCTGGAGCCCAACAGCACCGTGAACCTCGCCGTTCCGCTGGAGCGGCTGGAGGCGATCTGGCAGCGCCACTGCAACGGCCAGGAACCCCTGCAGTATCTGGTGGGCCAGTGCCCCTGGCGGGATCTCAACCTGCGGGTTGCTCCGGGTGTCTTAATTCCGCGGCAGGAAACCGAATTGCTGGTGGATCTAGCGCTACACACCTGGAGTCAACACAGCGGCCACATGGAACCGCGGCTGTGGGCAGACCTCGGCACCGGCTCCGGTTGCCTGGCGGTGGCCCTGGCCCGTGCCTGGCCCCGGGGCAAAGGCTGCGCCGTCGATCGCTCGGCGGAGGCCCTGCAGCAAGCGGCTCACAACTTGACGGCTCAGGGCGTAGCCGACCGGGTGACCGTGCGGCAGGGGGATTGGTGGCAACCGCTCCAGCCGTGGTGGGGGCAGTTGGAACTGGTCGTGTCGAATCCGCCGTATATCCCCAAGGCGGTTTGGCAGCAACTGGATCCTGTGGTGCGCGACCACGAACCAGCCCTCGCTCTGTTGGGTGGAGATGACGGCCTGGAGGCCCTGCGGGCGATTGCCGCGCAAGCGGCATTGGCCCTCGCCCCGGGGGGGTGGTTGCTGCTGGAGCATCACCATGACCAGAGCGATGCCGTGGCGGCGCTACTACGGAACGGAGGCTTAATGCAGGTGGAGGCCCATCTCGACCTGGAGGGCAAACGCCGCTTTGCTCGCGCCCAAGCGCCAGGACAGCCATGAACACCGTGTGCGGTGCCGCTGAACTGGCTGCCCGGCTTCGGGCGGGTGAGGCGGCCTTGTTCCCCACCGATACCCTGCCGGCCCTGGCGGCGACACCCGCCCACGCCAGCCATCTGTGGACGCTGAAACGCCGGCCAACCCACAAGCCGGTGATCCTGATGGCCGCTCGTGCGGAAACGCTATGGGCATGCCTGGAGCTACCGGTGCTGCCGGCCTGGCGCGAGCTGGCGGAGCGCCACTGGCCCGGGGCCCTCACCCTGGTGTTGCCGTCGCAGGGAGCCCTCGTGCAACAGCTGAATCCAGGCGGCAACAGCCTGGGGCTGCGCATCCCGGCCTGCGCTGAAGCCCTGGAGCTCTTGGGTTACAGCGGCCCCCGGGCCACCACCAGCGCCAACCGCTCGGGGGAGCCAGCCTGCACCGGCGCCGACACGGCCGCCGCCGCCTTCCCAACGGTGCCGCAACTGGGGCCGGTGCCCTGGCCGCCCCCTTCGGGACAGG